>CBFGNE010000295.1:0-5453 GCA_965649995.1 uncultured Mucilaginibacter sp. | reverse complement strand
CCATCCGTAACAAATACGTTTTTAGCATCCCAAACCTGGTTCCATTCGTTTAATACCGACGTTTTAGGATCGCGGCCCATACGTGCGGTGCCCATCTCGTGGATACCACGGCCAAGCACGCCATCAGTAGTGTAGCCCTTTACATCTTTTACGCCCGCATTGGTAAGCATCTCTACCGCATCGTTCATCATGTCTACGCGCATCTTCTTCTCGTTGTCTTTCACCTCAACGTCAATAGCCAGCGTTGGCAAGCCCCATTTATCTTTATTGGTTTTATCCAGCGTTATTTTGTTCTCGTGGTATGGCAGTGTTTCGCCAAAGCCGCCCATGCCAAAGCTCCAGTCGCCCGGTTCTGATAAGGCATCCTTAAAGGCACCGCCGATGTTCATTTCGGCAATGTCGCGGCTCCAGTTGCTGCGGCTGCCCCCGCCCTGGTAACCAAAACCACGAATGTAATCGCGTTTTTCGCCATTTAAGTTGCGGTAGCGTGGTATATAAATACCGTTTGCCCTGCGGCCAAAGTAGTATTTATCTTCAAAGCCCTCTATCCTGCCGCCTGCACCAACACCTAAATGGTGGTCCATTACGTTGTGGCCAAGCTCCCCGCTGCTGCTGCCTAAGCCGCCTTCCCAAACATCAGTAGCAGAATTCATTAACACCCAGGCGCTGTTTAGTGCCGATGCATTAACAAATACAATTTTTGCGAAGTAATCGTAAGTTTTGTTGGTTTCGGCATCAACAATGCGTACGCCTTTTGCTTTTTTGGTATCCTTATCGTAAAGTATCTCTGTTACTATCGACCACGGGCGAACCGTTAAATTACCTGTTGCCATTGCAGCAGGCAAAGTTGCCGACTGTGTACTGAAGTATGCGCCAAAGGGGCACCCTAACCAGCATTTATTACGATATTGGCAGTTGGTGCGGTTGTTATGCGGTACGGTAATATTGGCCACGCGGCCTATTACAAAGTGGCGAGCCTCTTTATAATAGTCCTTAAAACGTTTCTGAACGTCTTTTTCCACCACGTTCATATCCATCGGCGGCATGAAATCGCCATCCGGAAGGATAGGTACGCCATCACGGTTTCCGGATATGCCAGCAAATTTTTCTGCATAGCTGTACCATTTATCAAGGTCTTTATAGCGGATAGGCCAATCTACACCAACGCCATCCTTTAAGTTTGCCTCAAAATCGGTTTCGTGCCAGCGGTACGATTGGCGGCCCCACATTAGCGAACGGCCGCCTACATGGTAACCCCTAAACCAATCAAAGCGCTTAATTTCGGTATAAGGGCTTTCTTTTTCATCAACCCAATAATCTAAGTTTGTCTCGTTAAGTGGATAATCGCGTTTTAAAACGGGGTAATCCTCTATCATTTTTTGCGTTCGGCCACCACGGTGCGGAAACTCCCAGGGGCCTTTATTCGCGTTCACATAATCTTTAATGTGCTCGATATTCCTACCGCGCTCCAACATGATGGTTTTTAAGCCCTTCTCGGTCAGTTCCTTTGCAGCCCAGCCGCCAGATATCCCTGAACCAATGACTATAGCGTCATAAGTGTTTGTAGACATAATAGTATTGCGTTAAAATAAATTTGTTTAGTATTGGTTACTTCGCCTAATGTAGGCATAATAATTATTTTTCAAATATTTTTTCATTGTGTTTTTTATACACAACCTCCAGTTTGCAGTGGGCAGTTTTCAGTTTGCAGTTCCCGGTTTGCAGTTCGCAGTCAGGCATTCGTTATACAACTGCAAACTGGCTACTGCAAACTGCCCACTGCTAACCTTTTTTAGATTCCCTCACCGCATGGTCAACTGCCCGCGCAGCGAAAGCCATGTAGGTTAACGATGGGTTTTGGCATGAGGTTGAGGTCATGCTGGCGCCATCGGTTACGTAAACATTTTGGCAGGCGTGCAGGCGGTGCCATTTATCAAGCATCGATGTTTTGGGGTCGTTGCCCATGCGCACACCGCCCATCTCGTGAATATCCAGCCCGGGGGCGCGGTTATCTGTAGATGCCTGTATGTTGGTGAACCCTGCAGAGGTGAACATCTCTGTCATTTGCTCCACATAATCCTTCTTCATTTTGGCATCGTTATCGTCGTACGCTACTGAGATTTTCAGCAGCGGCATCCCCCATTGGTCCTTTTCGCTTTTATCCAACGCCACGAAGTTGCTTTCTTTAGGAATAGTTTCGCCCATCATATGCGAGCCTACATGCCAGCCGCTAAGTCCGTCTTTCACTAAATTCTTTTTCAGGTTTTCGCCAATGCCATCGCTACTGGTTTCCCTCCACCGGTAAGCGCTAAAACCGGCTGCATAACCGCGAAGGAAATCGGTTTCCTGCTTATGCACATTACGGAAACGCGGGATATAACCCCCGCCTGCCGGGTTGCGGCCATCGGTTGTCCATTCTTTATCGCCATCCCACTCGGCATTAATGTGTGCCGAGTAATTGTGGAAAGCCACGTATTTGCCCAGCGTGCCGCTATCGTTACCCAAACCATTAGGGAAACGGTTGGAGGTGGAGTTTAACAGCACAAGGTTACTGTTCAATGCCGCTGCATTTAAAAATATCACCTTTGCGTAGTATTCTATCGCTTCTTTTGTATTAGTATCGATGATGCGTACGCCGGTTGCCTTCCCCAACTTCTCATCGTATATAATAGACTCTACCACCGAGAACGGCCTTAGCGTTACATGCCCCGAGCGTAATGCCCATGGGATGGTAGATGAATTAGCGCTGAAGTACCCACCAAACGGGCAACCGCGCTGGCAAAGTGTACGCTGCTGGCATTGCCCCCTTCCCTGGTCGAGGTGTATTTGGTTTGGCTTTGATAAGTGGGCACAACGGGCGCTGATGACGTGCCTGTTTTGATAATGTTGTTTTACGTGTTTGCTAAAGCGTTGCTCTACTGCATTTAAGGGGAAGGCGGGTAGAAACTCGCCGTCGGGTAATTCCGCAAGGCCATCGCGGTTGCCGGATATGCCTGCAAATTTCTCTACATGGCTGTACCAGGGCGCTATATCTTTATAGCGGATAGGCCAATCAACCGCGAAACCATCGCGTGCCGGGCCTTCAAAATCAAAGTCGCTCCAGCGTTGGGTTTGCCTTGCCCATAGCAACGATTTACCGCCAACCTGGTATCCGCGGATCCAGTCGAAAGGCTTTTCCTGCACGTAGGGGTGCTCTTTATCCTTTACAAAAAAGTGCATGGCATCCTCGCCAAAGGCGTAGCAGCGGTTTACAATAGGGTTTGCTTCGCGAATTTCGGCGGTTACCTGGCCGTGGTGCGCAAACTCCCAGGGGTACATATTTGTGGTAGGATAATCTTTCAGGTGTTTTACATCGCGGCCACGTTCCAGCACCAATGTTTTCAAGCCCTTGTCGCCCAGTTCCTTGGCTGCCCATCCGCCGCTCATGCCCGATCCTATTACAATGGCATCAAACGTACGTTCTTTTATACTATCTATATTTAAATTAGCCATGCTATACTGCCGCTTTCTTTTTCACCGGGAACATGGCATTATACCTGCCCGGTACCAATTCATAAACTATTTGCTTGGTCATGAAGTATTTGGAAGTAGTGTAGCCAAATACTGTTTGCCCCTTCACTGTCCAGTAAAAACCGGAGGATTTCCCTTGTTTTTCTTTGTTTTTCGGATCTTTACTTTGTTTCTCTATATCGTTCACAAAAGCGCTGCGTTCTGCCACGGTGAGGCTGTTAAACGACTTGCCGTATTTTTCATCAACCGCCTTATCAAACTCTTTTAAGCCCGCCATAAATTCGTCCTGCTGTTTTTCGTCGAAGCAGTCGTCTATCATTTTAAAAACAAAAAGGTTTATGCCAAGGTCTTTTGCGCCAGGGGTATCGGTTTTAGGGAGGATGGTTTCGGTGAGATTGGCAACCAGGTTTTCCTGTTCAGCATCAAGCTTTAAATGCTTTAGCGTTACAATAGGTTTGCCTTTATTATCGTTTAGGCAAGCAGGCAACACGGCCGCGCTGCCCAGGATCAAAGCCATGTTGCGGATAGCTATCCGCCTGTTCATTTGATAGTTCAAATTCTGAAGTAGTTTAGTTTATGCATATATAACGGGATATTGCGTTTTACAATATCCCGCTATTGATAAATGAAGGCGAAAGGTATGTTTTAAACCCTAATAACCCCATTTTTTCATGGTTTGTAAATCAATTTTTACAGAGTCGAGCGGATCCATGCCCTGGTACGATTCCTGTTCGATAATGAGGTATTGAGTCCCGCCAATGTTTTTGGCAGCCTTTAGCACGTCTTTTACCGGCAATACGCCTTTGCCCAACACGCAGCTTTCGTAACCGGTGCCTTCGTTGGGATGTTCTGCACTTTTTATTTCATCCTTTACGTGCATCGACTCGAACCTGCCCGGGTATTTCTTAATGAGGGAGATGGCATCGTTCTCGCGGCCGTACATATTGCCAATATCCAGCTGTTGCGACACAAGTTTTGGGTCGGTATGCTGCATTATATAATCGAACAGGCGCATATCCCCCACCATGGTGGTAAATTCAAAATCGTGGTTGTGGTAACCAAACTTCATCCCCGATTTTTGGCACAACTCGCCGCTTTTGTTAAACTGCTCCATGGTACGGTCGAGCGCGGCCTTATCGGTACGCACGGCAACATCCATCCATGGGCTAAACACATACTTTTGCCCCAAAACGGCGGCATCTTCCACTGTCCATTTCCAGGCATCGGTAAAGTCGTTTTTGGCGGCATCCCAGTGTTGGGTGGTCATTACGGTATGGCCGCTTGGCATTACCAGCCCAAGGTCGTCCAGCAGCTTTCTAAATTCCTTAGCAGTGTAGCCGTAAAATTTACGGTTTATATAGTTAGCGTGCTCTACCTGCACATAGCCCATATCGGCCAGTTTTTTTAAAACGCCGGCAGGGTCTACTTTCATGGCGTCGCGTACCGAGTACAATTGCAGGCCTACGCGCTGTATTTTTGCTGCCGCGAAAACGCTATCGGGCAATAAGGCCGCTGCGGTGAGTGCAACGGCGCTGTTTTTTAAGAAACTTCTGCGAGATGTGGTCATTTTTTTTGTTGAGATTTAGTTGTTTGCTATAGGGAATACGGGGAATAAAAGATCGGAATTGCTTACAAAGGCAATGCGTTTGCTATCCGGCGACCATGATGGCGTATTGATAGTGCCCTGCCCGCCATACAGGTAAGCCACCACTTTTGATGGGCCGCCTGCAGCCGGCATTACGCGGATATAAACATGCTTGTAAAAGGGGTGGTCGCCGGGGGCAACTTCGCTCTTTAAAAAGGTGATAAATACTATCCACTTACCATCGGGCGATATGTGCGGGAACCAGTTATTATAATCATCATTGGTTATTTGTATTTGGTTGCTGCCATCGGCATCCATTCGCCAAACCTGCATCAGCCCGCTGCGTACCGAGTTAAAG
>CBFGNE010000294.1:0-5464 GCA_965649995.1 uncultured Mucilaginibacter sp. | reverse complement strand
TCCATTGATATACAGCTTATTGTATAAACTAATATCCCTTTGAGTAAAAACTTTAATCGCAATAACTTCTTTAATTTTTACCGAATCTTTTTGAGTACGCATATTTTTTATGCTGATGATAGAATCCGGTGTCATGGCGGCCAGTTTCGCAGCCGCCAGTTTTGCCCATTGGGTTCGTTTAGCCGCTCCTGTCAATTTTGGCATTGGAATACTATCTGCTTGCGCCAGGCAAAACAAAGGCAATGAAAATAAAATTAGCGCCAGGATTAGCTTAGTTACGCATAGCCTCATTGTAAAACGTTTACAGGCATGCAACACAATTGATTTAAAGGTTAGCATAAGGGTGATAAAGAAAGGTTGGTTGCTTACTCGTATATCCGTTTTCAGCTTCCCGGATCCCGTTTAAAATAACGGGCAAATTTTTAAAGAATATTAATTGAATAAAACTCCAGTAGTCAAATATTAAACTAAAACAAAAGAGTGGGCTTTATGCGCTTATAAAATTGGTTAAACAACTTGAGGATAGTTGCTTATATATATAATAACATAAAGTAAATATTAATTTATCAGAAAAACAAATTTATTATAATATGTTTTTCTGATATTTTTACTACATAATTTAATGCTGTACACGTGGCGATTGTCATAACGAAAATGCTACATAGCTATCCCCCGATTTACTGCCTATTTTACCGCCGCCACAGGCTATAACAATGTATTGTTTACCATCTATTTCGTACGCGGCGGGTGTTGCATAGCCGGCTGCGGGTAGTTGTGCCTGCCAAACAACTTTACCTGTTTTCTTATCAAAAGCACGTATCATCTCGTCTTTAGTGGCTGCAATAAATACCAATCCTCCCTTGGTAACCAAGGGCCCTCCGTAATTTTCGGTACCGGTAATGGGTATGCCTTTCTTTGTGAGTTCAGCAAATTCGCCCAGTGGTACCTTCCACAATAGCTTGCCAGAAACAAGGTCTACCGCGTTAAGCGTACCCCAGGGTGGTTTTATGCCCGGGTAGCCATCTTTATCAATAAAACGGTTATAGCCGGCCATTGTATAAGGTGCAGCCGGCAAAACGCTTTTCGCGGCAGTTAAAACAGGTTGCGCTCCTCCCCTCGTGGCTGGGCCGGTTGCTTCTTTCTCGGGTAGTTTTAACAAAAAGGAGAGGATCGCTTGCTTTTCACCCTCGGGGATGGCTTTAAACGATGGCATCATATTACGGCCGTTATCTATAATACTTTTTGCCTGCGTTTCGTTGTATTTTTTATTAAGGTTCTGCAATGCTGGTATAGTGCTTCCGTTTCCTTTTAAATCGGCGCCGTGGCAGGCAATACAGCGCTGGTTATAAAATGCGTGCCCCGCTCCTGCCAGGGTGCGATCTGCGTTATCGGTTTTGGGTACATCTATCATTACCTGTGCCCACGGCAATTCGCTGCTGTTGATGTACATTACCTTCGTCTGCTGATCAACTGCCGCACCGCCCCATTCGCCGCCGCCATCAAACCCCGGGAATATCCAGCCACCTTCTTTACTCGGTGGGCTAAACATCACACGGTTTTTAACTTTAAGGTATTTTTCCATCATATCCTTATGCGTTTCGGGCGATATATTAGTCACATCTTCGGGACCAAATTTCTGCCTTGCAAATGGCTGTGGTAATGTTGGTATGGGCTGCGTGGGCCAGGGTTGCTCACCGGGCAAGCCGTTGGTAGGCACAGGGGTCTCGTTTATAGGGAATATCGGCTCGCCGTTCGTCCTATCGAACATGAATATATAGCCGTGCTTAGTTATTTGAGCCACCGCGTCAACGTCTTTACCATTATGTTCAATAGTTACCAGGTTTGGCGTAGCAGGCAGGTCGCGGTCCCAAAGATCATGGTGCACAAATTGGTAGTGCCATATATATTTACCTGTGGCTGCATTAAGCGCTATTAGCGAGTTAGCAAACAAGTTTTGCCCCTTACGGTTGGCGCCGTAAAAATCGCCGCCAACGGACCCTGTCGGGATATAAACAATGCCGCGTTCTTCATCAAGCGACATGCCCGACCAGTTATTGGCACCGCCAAGGCTTTTCCAGGCATCCTTGTTTTCCCAGGTTTCATATCCTTTTTCGCCGGGGTGCGGTATAGTATTAAAGCTCCAGCGCAGTTTACCTGTAAGGGCATCGTAAGCGCGGATGGGTGCAGGTGCTGCATCTTCGCTTTCGGCAACACGTACCCCCATAATTAATACATCTTTATAAATGATGCCTGGCGTAGTCGAGGCCACAAAAGATTGGATCGCTCGCCCAACGTTTTCGGTCATATCCAGGTAGCCGCCGTGCCCAAAACCAGCAACTGGCTTGCCCGTTTTTATATCTATAGCGTAAACTTTATTTCCCACATTATAAAAAACGCGTTTATTGCTGCCGTTGTCATCTTGCCAGTAAACTACGCCGCGGTTTACTTTATAATAATACATAGGGTTAAATTTTGCCGCCGTATCTACTGATGCGGGGTCGAACAGCCAGTTTTGCTTGCCGGTGGCCGCGTTCAGCGAAAATAGCTTAAGCTTTGGTGTCGAGCCATAAAGCGCACCATCAATCATGATGGGGTTGCACTGGTTTTGCGTACGGTTGCCGGTGTCCTTGTCATTAGAACTGTACTGCCAGGCTACTTTAAGGTTGGCGACGTTTTGCAATGTTATGTTTTCGCTGGCCGAGTATCGGGCGCCATCCTTACTGCCTGCATAGGTTGCCCAGCCTTTATAATCTGTTGAACCGGTAGATGATTGTTTACAGGAATTAACGGCAACCGACAGTATAACTGCCGCGAACAACAAGTTAGCTTGTTTCATAACACTTAAATTTTGAACGTTGATGGCCGGTTTGAGCCTGTTAAGTTTCGGGTCCCGGTATCCGGAAAGCCTCGCTCAAGATACAGAAATAAAAAACGTACCCGAATATTAAATTTGATATAAGATTAAACCGCTTAGAGGTTAAATGGCCTTCCGTATGTATCGTTAACTTAAAATCAAACGGGGAAGCCTGCGTGTAATTTAAGCAGGACAATTACTTTGCAGAACGTGAGCCACTTTGTTGGAGATTTGCTTGAAATTAGCGCTTAATGTTTATTTGGTTGTCTGTTTTTTGATGATATTTGGTAGACTTTCCGCATAATCGAGACCGCATTAAATATAAAAACATGAACACTACAGACATACATAACGAGCGCATGGCAAAAATGACCTTTGCCTCGGTTTACCCTTTATACCTGGCAAAAGTGGAAAAGAAAGGCAGGACAAAAGATGAGTTGCACAAGGTAATAACGTGGCTTACCGGTTTAGGCGACGAAGAGCTAAAAAAACAGATGGAAAAAAAAGCGACTTTTAAGATTTTTTTTCAAGAGGCTTCGCTAAATCCCAATGCGCACCTCATCACAGGGATGATATGTGGATACCGTATAGAGGAAATAGAAAACCCTTTAACGCAACAGGTTAGGTATTTGGACAAGCTGGTGGATGAGTTGGCAAAGGGAAGAAAGATGGAGAAAATATTGCGGAGAGCGTAAGGCATAGGGATGGCTCTTACAACTAAATAAATGTCGATATACCAAAAATGTGTAGGTGTTAAAAACTTTCTATGCACTACCTTTCGCCATTTATCCTTCCAACACAACTTTTCTTCGGGAAGTTGCTCGAATGTCTTCTCTCACAGCATTTTATAACATTCAAATTTCTTGATAACGCTTAGCAGGTACGATCCCGTCATTTTGGATGGTTCAGTGTGCTGTTTCGCCTGCCGTAGCTAAAATAAATAATTAGACCAAAAAATAGCCATATACCAAGCCGAAGCCAGTTTGCCCATCCCAGGCCATATATCATAGCCATACAAATGATAATCCCTAAAACGGGTATATAGGGCACCAGTGGCGTTTTAAATCTCCGCTCCATAGCTGGTTCTTTTTTTCTTAAAACAATTACAGCCACGCTCACAAGGATGAATGCGAACAATGTACCGATGCTACTCATATGGCCCACAACACTGCCGGGCACCAATGCGGCAAAAAGCCCTACTACCACCATGATGACAAGGTTCGCTTTGTAAGGGGTTTTGAATTTTGCGTGCAGGTCTGCAAGAGATTTCGGCAGCAACCCGTCTTTCCCCATGGCGTAAAAAATGCGCGATTGCCCCATCAACATTGCCAGGATTACCGAAGAAAATCCGGCAAGTATAGCAACGGTTACCAATTGCGCCAGCCATCGGTAACCCGGCATATATTTTTGAATAGCAAATGCAACCGAGGCTTCCTTTCCATCAGTGCGAAAGTCGTTGACAGTTGCCAGCCCGGAAAGGACGTGACCGAATAGAATGTACAACACGGTGCAGAACGCCAGGGTCCCAAGTATGCCAATGGGCATGTTCCTTTTTGGATTAATGGTTTCCTGAGCCGCCGTGCTAACCGCATCGAAGCCGATGAAAGCAAAAAATACCGTTCCGGCAGCAGCAAGAATGCCTTGCAACCCACCAAATGGCTGGCTGGTGCCAAATTCATCGGTAAAGGAAGATTCCGCCGGAATGTAGGGGGTATGATTGGAAGCATCAATAAAGCTCCAGCCGGAAACAATGATCAGGATAACAATGGATACTTTTAATATAACGATAAATCCGTTGACCAGCGCTGATTCTTTTGTGCCCTTGATCAACAGAGAACTGATCATAACAACGATGAATAGCGCAGGAAGATTTATAAAGCCTTTTTGGCCCAGTGCCGAGACCTGAAATGGCGAATGCGACAATGCGAAGGGAATTGGTTTGGTATGAATAACATTAACGAGCAGGTTATTAAAGTACTGGCTCCATGAAATAGCTACATTGGCCGCGCCCACCGCATATTCCAGTATAAGGTCCCAGCCAATGATCCAAGCCATCAGCTCGCCCATGGTGGCATAAGTGTATGTATATGCACTGCCGGACACAGGGATAGCTGAGGCCAGTTCTGCATAACAAAACCCGGTTAAAGCGCAACCAAGTGCCGCAATGGCAAATCCCATGGTCACCGCTGGCCCGGCATTGTTTGCAATAGCGCTTGCGGTACTTACAAAAAGGCCGGAACCTATCACTGCGCCGATGCCCAGCGCGATCAGCGACCACACGGTGAAAGTTCTTTTTAAACCCTGCTCATTATCGCCGGATTCCGTGGTTAACATGGCAATTGATTTTTTCTTCCAGACAGACATAGTTCCAGTTTATTTTATATCAAGATTTAAGTTTGATTTTATGGCGGTAAGCTCTCCCAAAAGCCGGGTTTCCGTGGCCAAATCTTCATTTCCATACCGGCCGGCGATCCGGGCGACCTCCAGATTCAAAGTATCGATCTCCGTCGGGCGCTTATGCCTAATGTCCTGTAGGGTCGATATCAGTTGCCCTTCTGAAGAGCGGCTTATTTCGAGCAAGGTGCCTATCACTTCGTCCTCCTCCACAAA
>CBFGNE010000293.1:0-5466 GCA_965649995.1 uncultured Mucilaginibacter sp. | reverse complement strand
ACTTACGCCCGGCTGGCAAAATTGGACTAAAAAGAGCTTTTTTTAAAATTGATTAAAAGGGCAGAAAAGCGTCCGAAAATTGAAGAAAAACGCAGATTTCCGCAGGTTTTTAAAATAGGCAAAAAGGGTGTACGAAACTGTACGAGATTGTACGAAACTGTACGAATCGTACAGTTGTAAGAAATTGATTTAAGTATGATTTGGTTTGGTTTATGGCGCTTTTGAGATTGAAGGGCGCCAGCGCTCCGGGGTGGTTCCCGGGGCGTTTTTTTTAGAATTTCATATACTCGGTAAACACCTGCTGCAGAAATGCTTTACCCAAAAGCAGCGTTTCGTCCGTCGTGGTTTTGGGTGCATCTGGGTTCTTAATATAGCTTACCCGTTGGCCGGCATTGTCATAAGATACCGCTTGCTGCGGCAGCATAAAGCCCATGCCGTTGTCCCAATCGAAAAACGCAAAGTCCTTAGTATAAGGGTTAAGCAGGTTTTTAGACCATTTAAATTCCTGGTGTGGCAAGCCTAATTGGGCAAGCAGGGTGGTAACCATATCCGTTTGATTGCCGAGTTTGCTTATCCGTTTGCCGCGGTATTCGGGTTTAATGGCATCCCCAAAAAACAGCAGAGGGATATGGTATTTACGCGGTTCGTATGGCTCAGCTTTGTCCAGCGGCAGGCGGTGCCCATGGTCGGCAACTAAAATAAAAAGGGTGGTTTTGTACCAGGGCTGCTTCCTGGCTTCATCGAAATACGCTTTCAGGCTGGCATCGGTATAGTAAGCGGTGCTACGGAACTTATTAGGCAGGTCCTCCCCCGGGAAATGGGCCTTAACCGGTATCTCAAAAGGCTCATGGTTGCTTAAAGTTTGTACGTAGCTGAAGAAAGGCTGGGGTTGCTGGTTAAGGTATTTTACGTTGCGTTTCAGCACAATATCATCATGCGCCCCCCATTTCGAGTTCATTTCCTTCGCGGCGAAGCTAAACTTATCAACCATGCCGTTGATATTATGGCTGAGCAGGTAAGCCTTAAAATTCATGAAGTTGGCATCGCCACCATAAAAATAGGAGGTGCTGTAGCGCCGTTCAGCAAGGGTACTGCTCAGGGCCGGCAACCGCTCCTGTTTAGAGTTATCCACGATCATGGTACGCGATGCCTGCGACGGAAACGCGCTTAAAATCGCGATGATGCCCTTGTCGGTACGGTCGCTGGCTGCATAAATGCTATCGAATAGTATACCGTTTTTAATGAAATCCTCAAAGTTTGGTGCATCGCCTTTCTCGCCGCCAAGGGACGCTATTACGTCCGCAGTAAAGCTCTCCAACTGTATCACGACGATATTAGGGCGGTCGGTGTTGAGGATGTGGACGGTAGTGTCTTTTGCTACGGCGTACATGCTATCAACCAGTGCAGCAGCGCGTTTGGCAGGCATAAACAGGTAAGGGTTGCTCTGCGTTTTTACACTCTCGAAGGTGTTTTGCAACAGGTTCCATTCGGTGTTTAGTGCACCCTGGTTGAGGATAGGGTTATCCGAAAAATATACCGTGCTTTGGCTGATGGGTGCCAATTGCCACCCGCTGCGTACAATAAGGAAGTTTAGCCCAAACAGCAACAAGAAGATAAAAGGCCTGGCAATCATCGGTGCTTTCGGTTTCCGGAAATTATAATCAATAATAAAATGCGACAGTACGGTGCCAATGGTAAGCAGCACAGCGCCAATGGATAAACTGATGCCAATAGGCGAGGAGCCGGTGGATGCCATAGCCTCCGACGGTGAATTATAAACATTGGCGAAAACCCTAAAATTCACCTTTGTACCCCACTCGCGGAAAATATTGAAATTAAGGATGGTAATAAAACAGATAAGGAAAAGCATAAAGTACACATAGCCCCGCAGCCAAATGGGCTTAATATGGTACTTGGTGAACCAGTTAACCCCGAACACCAATAAGGGAATCAGCGCGATATAACCGGCCATGGAGGCATCCATCCTAAGCCCGTACCAAAAGGTTTGGAAGATATCGGATGCAGTGGTACCGGTAAATTTCTCATGGAAATACACCTCAAACACTGCACGGGTGATGAAGGCGAAAACTATCCAAAAGATGAGGAATCGGCAAAAAATAAAAACGGCTTTTAACATCGGGCCTCAAAAATACTTATTTAAAGCGAATGTTAAAACGCCGTCAAAGTACGCTTGTTAGGCTGGCGCCGGGTGTACGCCTAACAGGCGCATTGAATAGCCAATCCCGCGTTCGCCATCGTCCCTTCGGTTGCATAGCCGTCAAATTTCCACCATTCGATGCCGCCAATAAGTTCCCTTACGTTAAATCCAAGCCTGGCCATGTTTAAAGCGCCGCGGGTTGATGCATTGCAGCCGATGCCATCGCAATAAGTGATGTAAAGCTTATCCTTATCAAAGCCGGCGGTCGACTCGGCATTCATAGCGCGATGCGGCAGGTTAATAGCACCCGGGATGCGCTCACGCTCGTAGGCGAAACTTTTACGGGCATCGATCACAATAACTTGTTCGTTGGCTTCGAGGGCGCTAAACAGGTCTGACGGGTCCATCTCGAAGGCTAATTTGTTTTGGTAGTGTTCAATTGCTGTGCTCATTTTTTTTGTTTTGATATTCCAAAAATAAGGCAGGGCATAAACAGATTTGTATGAGAATTGCCGCAAGTGTGCATGACTAATATGCATGGCAATACCTACCCTAAATCCTTAACTTTACCCTATGGATGTAAGGCATTTAAAACTGATAAAAACCATAGCCGATGAAAAAGGGATTACCAGATCCTTAGATAAATTGTTCCTTACCCAATCTGCCGTAAGCCACCAGTTAAGGGATATTGAAGAGCGTATTGGCGTGAAAATATTTTACCGCACAAAAAACCAATGGATACTTACCGACGAGGGCCAGATATTGTACGATACGGCAACAAAGGTTTTAAACGAGATAGACTTAGCCAACGCTAAAATAAACGACCTGCGCATGGGGCATGTGGGCGATATCCGCATCAGTACCGAATGTTATACCAGCTACCATTGGCTGCCGGCATTTATGGTAAAAATGAAGCTGATTTACCCCAAATTGAATGTGAAAATTGTAA
This sequence comes from uncultured Mucilaginibacter sp., assembly GCA_965649995.1. GTDB lineage: Bacteria > Bacteroidota > Bacteroidia > Sphingobacteriales > Sphingobacteriaceae > Mucilaginibacter. Next base: position 2,359 of record CBFGNE010000293.1, on the reverse strand, counting down.
TGGAGGCCACGCATAAACCCTTGCAAAAGCTTCTGAATAACGAATTGGACGTGGGCATAACGTCCGACCCGCTGGACGATAAAAGCATCAGATACATAGAGTTGTTTAAGGACGAGGTAATGGCGGTTGTACCGCTTGGGCATCCGTTAACCGGTAAAAAATACCTCACCGCGCAGGATTTTAGCAACGAGGTATTGATCATCCATTCTTACCCGCTTGATACCGTTACCATTTACCAGCATTTTTTAAAAGAGCAGAAAGTACAGCCCAGGGAAATTATCGCTATTCCGCTAACAGAGGTTGCTTTGGAAATGGTAAAAGCCGATATGGGTATCATGACCATGCCCGTTTGGGCGCTAAAGCCATTTATTGCATCCCAATCGTTATCCTTAGTTAAAATTGGCAGCAAAGGGCTTATCCGGACTCATTACGCTGCCATCAGGCACGAAGACAGCCATAAAAAACACATCCTCGAGTTTATAGATAACCTGAAGCCGGAACTTATAAAGTAACCATGGACCATAAAATACGCCAGGCGAAAATTAGCGATCTAAGCGAAATACTATTGATGATAGCGGCGCATGCTGCGTATGAAAAAGCAGCTTTTGATCCGGAGGGCAAAGCCGAAAAATTAACCGCTGCAATTTTTGAAACCAAACGCCTTAACTGCCTGGTGGTGGAGCAGCAGGGGGAACTGATAGGCTATGCCACTTATACCTTCGATTATTCTACCTGGGATGCTGCCGAATTTATGTACCTCGACTGCCTGTTCCTGACAGAAAATGCAAGGGGGCAAAAAATAGGGGAGCAAATTATTAACCTGTTAAAGGAAATTGGCACGGAGCGCGGCTGTATCAATATCCAATGGCAAACGCCCGATTTTAACGAACCCGCTATCCGTTTCTATAAAAGAGTTTCGGCAAAAGGATTAGATAAGGTGAGGTTTACTTTAAGCCTCGCCTGATTTACTTCAACTTTTGCAGCACTTCGCATAGCTTTGCAATCTCCTCTTCGGTATTATAATAATGTACCGATGCCCTTACAATGCTTACCAAATGGTTCTTGTTCATGTAGATAAGCGTAGAGATGGCCTTGGCTACGGATACGTTGATGCCCCGCGCTGCCAGCTTGGTTTTTACGGCAATACTTTCAACGCCTTCCACAGAAAATGTGACTATCCCGCATTTTTCTGCCCCAAAATCATGTACGGTTACCCCATCGATAGCGCTTAATTGGTTGCGCATCAGTTCTGCCAGGTATTGTACGCGTTGCCATATCCTGTCTACGCCAATCTCTAATGCATATTCAATGGCTTTGCCCAGCCCGAGGGTTAGCGCGCGGTTCTTTTCGTAAAGTTCAAAACGGCGGGCATCGCTGCGGATCTTAAAATCAGTTTCGCTAACCCATTCGGCGGCAAAGCTGTCCATCAATATCAGTTTTAGCCTATCCTGCACTTCCTTCCGCACAAATAAAAAGCCGGTGCCGCGCGGTGCGCGCAAGTACTTGCGGCCGGTTACCGAAAGCATGTCGCAGCCAATTTCCTGTACATCTATCGGGATTTGGCCTGCACTTTGGCAGGCATCTACCAAATACAGTATGTTATGCCTGCGGGCAACCTTGCCTATCTCTACTATCGGCGTCATGCCGCCTGCTGTCGACGGGATATGCGTAATGGCAATCAGCCTGGTTTGATCTGATATCATTTCCTCCAAAGCCTCCAACGAAAAATTGCCCTGCTCATCGTTAGGTACCACTTTAAATACCACGCCGTAGTTTTTCTTTGCGTTCAAAAAGCCCATCAGGTTGGTAACATACTCCATTTCGGAAGTGATGATCTCGTCGCCGGCTTTAAAATCTATGCCATTAAATACCAGGCCCCAGCCAACGCTGGCACTTTCTACAATAGCCACTTCATCACGGCCGGCATTAATGAGCTGGGCTATCAAATCATAAGTATGCTGTAACTGTGGCTGGTATTTGGCTTCTGTTTCGTAACCGCCACAAGTAGCTTCTTCCTTTAAATAATCTATCACCGTATCCAGCACCACATCAGGCGGTAAGGAAGCACCTGCATTATTAAAATGTATAAGCGCGTCAGCTCCTTTGGTTTCGGCGCGGTATTGTTGTATTTGCTGTTGGGTAAGCGGTGTTGTTTCCATTGCCATTAATTATAGTGCAAATAAAATGATTGCGGGCTTACTAAAACAGATGCAGATTTGTTAAATTTGAGCATAACAGATTTTGCATGAAACTTGCCGCCGCTACTCCCGATGATGATTTTTTGTACGAGCGGATCGCTTCCCGGTTCGAAAGCCAGGTAAAACAAGGGCTGTTAAAGCCGGGCGATAAACTTTTATCT
>CBFGNE010000292.1:0-5475 GCA_965649995.1 uncultured Mucilaginibacter sp. | reverse complement strand
TGCCTCGACCAGGTTATCCGCCGGCTGGTATTTGCCATTAGCAAAGCGGCATCGGTAAATATCGCAGGCGCCTATTCCGCCACTGCGTGTGCTGCCAAAGTAAAGGTTGCCATTATCGGCAATGGTGGGGTAAAATTCGTCGCCCTCGCTATTTACCGGCGCAGCCAGCCTTGCAGGGCTCCCCCAGCCTTTCACGCCAAGTTTTACCATCCAAATGTCGGTATCGTTTTTTGCAGGATCGCCCTCCTTTACTGGCCGGTTGGACGTAAAGTAAAGCGTTTTGCCATCCTTCGTTACAAAAGGGTCGGCATCCATATACTTGCCCGAGAAGGAAACAATTTGCGGTGCCGACCAGCGCTTGTTTCGGAGATACGAAACACAAATAGCCGAGAGGTTTAGATCGTAACTGCATTTGATAAAATATAGCGTGTCGCCAGTGGGCGAAAAGCAGGGGTGCGATTCGTAGTCGCCTGTGCTGATAACGCCTGGCTGGAAAATTTGCGGTGCCTTTGGCACTTGTGCTGATAGCCTGCCAGCTGTTAGCAGGCAGATGAATAAGGTTATAAAAGTTTTCATGGCTGTGGTGTTGATACACCAAAGTTAACACGCGTAATAAAATACGGTATTTGCATTTTAAAGCATAAGCAATAAATTGCAAAACATTTAACGGTAGATATGGATAAAACTTTAATAAATAAAGCCGTAGGCGAACTAAACGCCCGGATACTGCACCAACTGGAAGCCGATGCGCGCCTGCCGATAACCGAAATTGGCAAGCGGGTTGGCCTAAGCGGCCCCGCTGTAAGCGAGCGGATAAAGAAAATGGAAGACGAAGGCATTATTACCGGTTATACCACGCTGATTGACCACGACAAGGTGGGGCTAACGGTAAATGCCTATATCATGCTAAAATCGAGCCTCACCCACTCGGGCGTAATTAAAAAGATAGCAGAGATAACTGAAATTTTGGAATGCTACAGCATAACGGGCAACCATTGTATCATTATGAAGGTTGCAGCGGCAACAACCAAACGATTGGAAGCCATTATTGGCCAGTTACAGCAATTTGGCGAAACCAATACATCGGTTATCCTATCTGCCAGTTTCGAAAAACGCGGCGTGTTTGCAAGCGTATAGCGGTTTAGTAATTGTACTAAGTTAGATGAGGTACTCCCCTGCTTTGCCATATTTCTCTAACTGGCGGATGCCGGTACTGGAGATATGCTCAAATTCCATATCGCAAAAAATAGCAATTACGCTGATGTTTTTATCGCTCAGTTCCTGTAGGTACCTGTATTGGTTAAGTTCGTACTGCAAATCGCTGCCATTGCGCAGGCCGCGAATAATGGTGGCATCGTAACCCAGGTTACGGGTAAAATCTGTCAACAATCCTTCGTACACTGCCAACTGCCTAAAATTCAGCACTTCTGGCAATGGGTAAGTCGCTGCTTCTTTGCCCGGATTAACACCCCGTGCGATGATCACCTTATCGAATATTTGCTCGGCTTTTTGCAGGATATTATAATGCCCTTTGTGAAAGGGGTTGAAACTGCCCGGATAAACAGCAATACGGGGAACACGCGCACTCACATAACTAATAAGTGCATCCAGCGCCGGGTTATCAACGCTTTGCCTCAAAGTGCGCAGCACCTCCACCCTTTTTCCCTTATAAATGCTGTAATCAACAAACTGAAACTCCTTGAATATCTGGTGTTCGTACTCCAATAGTTTATCCAGCGGCTGGCGTAAAATATTTAAATCGGCGGCGCAAAATATGGCTGAGAGCGCGGTTTGAGGCTGATGTGTTTTGGTGTCGAGGATAATATTGGTTACTTCTTTTTTCAGTTCCACATCTCCTTTAAAAACCTCATTAAAATAAGCGGCAGAATCTTCCTCATTAGTTGCCGATTTTGGATCGTAGATAATATCATGGAAAACCGTTGCCAAAAGCAGTGCATCGCTATCGCCATGCCCTTGTAGTTCCAGCTGCGCACAAATATCGTCAAGGTGGGTTAGGGTATGATAAAAACGATGCGGCTGGCGGTAGGCATCCAAAATAGACGCATCGATACCTAAGGTTGCCAGCCGCGCCGTTTTATCTGTAATTTTCATTTGCTTTTTAATTCAGCCTGTTTACAAAACAACCCGGATATTACATCGCCCCTTCTATCAGTTCGCTATAAAACTCCGGCACGCTCATGCCTGCCGCACGCACCTGCTGTGGTATTAAACTGGCGGATGATTGCCCTGGTGTGGTATTGATCTCGATAAAATAAAAATCCTGTGTACCTTCCAGCAGTATAAAATCTACACGTACCATACCTCGGCAGTTAAGGCGCATATAAACCTGGGTTACTATCTCCCCTATCTCGCGCACCTTTTCGGCGGGCAGATCTGCGGGGGTAATTTCCTCGGTAAAACCGGGGCTGTATTTGGCCTCGTAATCAAAAAACTCTTTGGTGGTTATCAGTTCGGTAGCTGGCAGTACGGTTATTTTACCTTTGAGTCGGGCAAGGCCAATACTAAACTCGCGGCCTTTTATAAATTCTTCTACCAATATCTGGCTGTCTTCGTGGAAAGCCTTATCAAGTGCGTCCTGTAAGCCGCCTACATTATGTACCTTGCTCATGCCCACGCTGCTGCCTCCGTTATTGGGCTTAATAAACAACGGGAACTTTAACGCCGATGCAATAGTGGCGGTATCGTGCATATCGCGCTGGTGCAATTGCATGGATTTTGCGGTGTGCAACCCGTGTATACCCTGCACAATAGCCTTAGTATAAGCCTTGTTCATGGTAATGGCAGATGTGGTAGCATCGCAGGTATTGTATGGGATGCCCAGCATATCAAAATAGCCTTGTAGTTTGCCATCTTCGCCCGGTGTGCCATGTACGGTAATGAAGGCGAAATCAAACTTCACCTTTTGGCTGTTTAGCGTAACGCTAAAATCGTTTTTATCAACCGCAACCTTTTCGCTTCCGTTTTCATAAACCCAGCTATCGCGGTTAATAAGGATAGTATAGATATTGTATTTGCCGAGCGTGTTGAGGTTTGCGGCAATGTTTTTGGCGCTGTTGAGCGATACTTCATACTCGCCGGAAAATCCCCCGGCCAAAAGGGCTACGTTGATGCTTTTCATGATAGCCAAAGATAGTTTTTTTTGGTAGTTAGCAAGTACTAAAACGCGCCATTGCGAGGCACAAAGCAATCCCTGCACAGGAAAAGCAACCTTACAAAGCATCTCTTCAACGGGAGATTGCTTCGTACATCGTATGACAATGATATCTTTTTACATTGTCAAATCCGAAATCGAAAATTCGAAATCCGAAATTTTTACCCTATGTTTGAGTTTAATATTGCAAGCACAGGCATGAGTAAATTGGGGGCTTATTTAAAATCGAGGCAATTCAGGAATACGGTATTATTAGTGATTTCAACCGTGATCGGTATAGTGCTTATAGCCTTCTTCAGCCTCGGTTACTACACCCGCCACGGTAGCGGCATTCCCGTTCCGCGCTTAAAGGGGCTCGAGGTGGATAAAGCCATGGCCGCCCTTAAAGAACAGGGCTTTAACTATAAAATAGATTCGGTTTACGTACCCGACCAGGAACCCGGAACAATTGTGGAGCAGGACCCGGATGCCGGCACTAACGTAAAGGAAGGCCGTACTATATACCTTACCATGGTTACCCAACAGGCACCAAACGTAGCCCTGCCCGATCTGATAACCGAGCAAAGCATTTACCGCGAGGCAGTTGCCACCCTATCTAACTACGGGTTGAAGGTTGGCGACACCCTATATCGCAGCGACATAGCCCGCGACAGGGTTTTAGAGGTTAAATTTAACGGACAGGTTATCAAACCGGGCACTAAGTTGCCTAAAGGCTCTAAACTAGACCTGGTATTGGGCAACGGCGAGGGCGCCAGCGAGGTAGACATCCCCGAACTGATAAACCTGGACCTGGATGCCGCCAAGTTCTCCATCAGAGGCGCGGGCCTAACGGTTGGTACGATAACTTATGAAGGCTCCATAACCGATTCGACCAATGTAATCGTTGTAGGGCAATCTCCTATGAAGTCCGATTCGCTTAGCCAAACCAGCATTGGAACCCGTATTAACCTTACTGTTAAACAAGGGGAAAAAACCAATGAACCAAATTGATGCCGCTACCCTGCAGCAGCGTTTACAAAATGGCGAAAATTTAAACCTGCTTGACGTACGGGAGGATTTTGAATATCGAACGTACAACATTGGCGGTCAAAACATCCCTGTGACCAAGCTCGCAGGCAACATCAGCCAGCTTAATTACAACAAAACCGATGAGATAATCGTTATTTGTACCGCAGGTATCCGCAGCGATAACGCACAGCGTATTTTAAGCGGATTAGGCTATCAAAACACGCTGAATTTAAAAGGCGGATTGATAGCTTTGCATAAATTAAACATAAAGTAAAACACATCTCCCCAACATACAATCCCTATGTCAGACCAAAAAAAGCCCTCGGGCGGGACGTTTAAAAAATTCATCATAGCACTGGTAGTTATCATCATCCTGTCGCTCGCGGGTACCGGTATATTTTACTACCTGCGATACTTTGGCCCCAACGTAAGTGATAAGCAGGATTATTTGTACATCCGCACCGGCTCTACTTTTAACGATGTTTATAGCACCATTATTAAAGACGGCATTGTAAAAGATACCACCACTTTTATGTGGGCCGCCCATAACATGAACTACCCAAGCCGTGTTAAGCCAGGCAAGTACCGTTTAACGCCGGGTATGAGTAACCGCAGCCTTATTAATATGCTAAAGGCCGGCAACCAGGAGCCTGTGAAACTCGCCATACACAACATAAGGCTTAAAGAGCAGTTTGCAGGATTCCTGGCCAAAAAGCTGGAGCCCGATTCGGTGGCAATGCTTCGATTGCTTGATTCTACAGCTTTTGTAGAAAAATATGGCTTTACTACCGAGAATGTTTACACTATGTTCATCCCCAATTCGTACGAATTTTATTGGAACACCACGCCCGAGAAATTCTTCGAAAGGATGTACGCAAACTACCGGAAATTCTGGACGCCCGAACGCAAAGCAAAAGCTGCGGCCATTAACCTTACACAGCAGCAGGTATCCATTTTGGCTGCCATTGTAGATGCCGAAGCACTGCATGACGATGATATGCCTGCCGTGGCCGGGCTGTACCTTAACCGCCTTAAAAAAGGCATGAAACTGGAAACCGACCCAACCGTGATTTTCGCTGTGGGAGATTTTACCATAAAACGTGTGCTCAGGAAGGATTTGATGAAGGATTCGCCCTACAACACCTATATGTATGCCGGCCTGCCACCGGGGCCTATTATGATGCCATCAGTAAATGCCATCAACTCGGTATTGGATTATCAACATAACGATTACCTGTACATGTGTGCCAAGGAAGACTTTTCGGGCTACCACAACTTTGCCAACAATGAGGCAC
>CBFGNE010000291.1:0-5487 GCA_965649995.1 uncultured Mucilaginibacter sp. | reverse complement strand
AAAAAATAACACTATCGAAACATCGGTAGAGGTGTATTATAAAAGGTTGAGGGATTATTTGGATTACCGCAGCGGCGCCACGCTGGTACTAAACCACCATATAGAAACCGATGTGATAAACACCAAAGGCAAAGCTTACGGGGTAGAATTTATGGTCCGCAAAAACACGGGTATGGCCAACGGCTGGATAAGCTACGCCTACTCGCGCACTTTCTTAAAACAGGATGACCCTAACGTAGGCCAGCCGGTAAATAACGGCGATTTTTACCCTGCCAACTACGATAAGCCGCACAGCTTTAATTTTGTGGGCAATTACCGCTTTACGCACAGGTTTAGCATATCGTTAAACGTTACCTACAGCACCGGGCGGCCAATTACGCTCCCAACAGGCAAGTATTACTATGCAGGGTCCGAGCGTGTGTACTATTCAGACAGGAACGCTTACCGCATACCCGATTATTTCCGCAGCGATTTTTCGATGAATATTGATGGCAACCACAAGGTACACCAGCTAACGCATAATTCGTTCACTATAGGCGTGTATAACCTTACCGGCAGGCAAAATGCTTACTCTACTTACTTTACGCAGGAGAGCGGTGTAATAACGGGTTATAAGCTATCGATTTTTGCGAAGCCTATTCCATTTATCAATTACAACATCCGGTTCTGATAAACAAAGGCCGATATGAAAGGAAGGAATATTTATTTGGTTGTTTTTGGCGTAGGGGCCGCCGTTATGGGCTGCAAAAAAACCTATGCGCCCAAAGTTGTTGCTAACGATACCAATTTGCTGGTGGTAGAAGGTGTGATAGACCCCGGCATCGATTCAACCTTTATTAAACTAAGCCATACCGTAAAACTATCCGAGAAAACATCCATCAAACCAGAAACCGGCGCAAAAGTTACGGTGGAAGGCGACGGCGTAAGCTATAATTTAACAGAAATAAGCAATGGTACCTATGCAACCGCCGGACTAAATTTAAACAGAACAAAAAAGTACCACTTAAAAATACATACAAGCAACGGGCAGGAGTACCTGTCGGACGATGTGGAGGTGAAGGTAACGCCACCGATAGATTCGCTTGATTACAAAATAGAGGGAGAGGGTTTGCACCTGTATTCCGCCACGCACGATCCTACCAACAAAACCCGCTATTACCGCTGGGATTACCAGGAAACATGGCGTTTTAACTCCATTTACGAGTCGGGCTACAAGGTGGCTAAAGATACAGTTATACCCCGCGTGCTCCCGCAGGACGACATTTACAGGTGTTATGGCTCTTACCAGGCGAGTGCCATCCTGTTAGGGTCAACCGTAAAATCAGATCAGGATATCCTAACCAACAACCCGGTTACCCAAATAACGCGCGGTACCGAAAGATTGAGCATCCGTTACAGCATAAAGCTAAACCAGTATGCTTTAACCAGGGAGGCTTACGCTTTTTGGGAAAACATGAAAAAAAATACCGAACAATTGGGTAGTATTTTTGATGCCCTGCCATCAGAGATAGGCGGGAACATCCATAATACAGCTGATGCCAAAATCCCGGTTATTGGCTTTGTAAGCATTAGTACCACGCAATCTAAACGGATATACATCAACAGGACTGATTTGCCAAGCACACCCGAATGGCGCAACCAATACCCGTACGAGGGATGCGGCACTTCCACGGCCGTGTACGAGAGTATACTCGGTAATACAGTGCGCGCGTATATCATCGACATCCAGGAAATAAATTATCCTATTGCCGCAATTATCAGGAAAAACCCCCGCACCGGGCTCGACGAAATTGCCGGGTTCACTTATTCAACGCGAGGTTGTGTTGATTGTACTTTACGCGGTAGCCCGCACAGGCCCGCATTTTGGACGGATAATTAATGGGAAAGAATTTTAAATATATGGTTTGCATGGCGCTGTTTATTACGGCCTTAAGCTGCCGTAAATTTTACGCGCCCAAGGTTGTTGCAGCAGATACTAATGTGCTGGTGGTAGAGGGTGTGATAGATCCCGGCACCGATTCTACCATTATTAAGCTGAGCCATACGGTTAATATATCCGAAAAAACCTCCACAAAGCCCGAAACCGGCGCGGCAGTTAATGTTGAGGGTGCAGGCGCTACCTACCATTTAACAGAAATACGCAACGGCACTTATGCTGCAGCCGGCTTAAATTTAAACAAGACAGTTAAATACCGCTTAAAAATACATACGGCCAAGGGGCAGGACTACTTATCAGACGAAATGGCGGTAAAAATTACGCCACCTATTGATACCCTCGCGTACGAAATTAAGCCCGATGGGGTGGACATCACCTCTGCAGCGCACGACCCGCTGGATACTACCCGCTACTACCGCTGGGAGTACCAGGAAACCTGGCGCTTTAACTCTTTGTACGAATCTTTTTATAAGGTTGTAGGCGATACCTTATTGCCGCGCTTACGTACCGAAGAAGATGAAATATACCGTTGCTGGGGTAACCATGGTTCAAACGTAATACTTTTAGCATCGACCGCTAATTTACAGCATGATGTGCTGGTTAAAAACCCAATAACCTTTATAAAGGCCGGTGATGAAAAAATAAGTATCAGGTATACTATCCTGTTAAAACAATATGCGCTCACCAAAGAGGCTTTCGCTTTTTGGACAGAGTTGCGAAAAAATACCGAAACACTTGGAAGTATTTTTGATGCGTTGCCGTCACAGCTGTCGGGTAATATACATAATGTAGCAAATCCATCAGCACCCGTTATTGGTTTTGTAAGCATCAGCACAGTAACAACTAAACGTATCTTCATCGACAGAATTGAGACACCTTTTAATCCCGAATGGCGAACAGTTTATCCTGTTTTCAATTGCGAAGTAGGTGGGGCGCAAGACCCGGATCAATACGGCAATAACACTATAAAATCCGAAATAATTCATGGCCCGCATTATGCTTTGGATGCATCCTTTGATGATAAGGGGCACATGATTGCCGCTGGGTATAGCGTAGGCAAATGTGTGGACTGTACATTAAGAGGCACTAATAAAAGGCCTGCTTTTTGGAAATAACTAACAATCCGGGAGTTTTAACAAATCCCAAATGGACAAGCTAATGATGACTAAAAATATAAAATACCTTATTTGTGCTGCATTACTGCTTACCGGTTTTGCCTGTAAAAAACTTTATCAGCCTAATATTATTTCCAGCGGAAATAGTTACCTGGTGGTAGAAGGTTTTATTAACCCCGGTAACGAAGCTACCACCATAAAAATTAGCCGTACAGTAAAGCTTACAGATTCGGTTGGCCTTAGTATGGAAAATGGCGCCACAGTAACTGTTGAAAGTAATGGGGGTAAGTGGCCGCTAACAGAACTGGGCGGCGGTGAGTATTATGCGCCCCCTTTAAACCTTGATATCTCCCAAAAATACCACTTGCGTATTAAGCTTGCCAACGGGCAGGAATACCTTTCGGACGACGCGGAAGCAAAAGTTACACCGCCCGTGGACGATATAACCTACAATATAAAACCAGACGGATTGCAAATAAATGCCAGCGCGCACGATGCTGCAAATAAAACACACTATTACCGCTGGGAGTATGATGAAACCTGGAAATTTCATAGCAGGTATATTTCCAATTATAAGGTTGTTAATGGCGATGTAGTGCCCCGCCAGGTAGAAGACCAAATATTTACCTGCTTTGGCACGCACGCTTCCAGCACAGTGGTGTTGGCCAATACCACAAAACTGGAGGCGGATGTTGCATCAAATATTCCCATAACCAATATTATCCCCAGTTCCGAAAAAATATCCGTTCGCTACAGCATCCTTTTAAAACAATACGCGCTTACCAAAGAAGCTTTTGATTTTTGGGAGAACCTGCGGAAGAATACAGAACAATTAGGAAGCATATTTGATGCCTTGCCATCGCAAATAAAAGGCAACATACATAATACGGCCAACCTCGATGAACCGGTTGTAGGCTTTATTGGCGTAAATACCGTTACGCAAAAAAGAATTTTTATAGATAAGGACGACCTGCCGCAGGAATGGATACTACAATATCCGTTTGATTGCAAGCAAGACTCTACCCTGTATGTAAACCCGATAACCAAAGCAAACGATGTTTCTGCATTTATTATCAGCGGTATTTACTTGCCTACATACGCCATTACAGGCCCCAAGGGAGGCCCTGCTATAGGGTATGGCCGCGCCAGCCCGCAATGTGCCGATTGTACTTTACGGGGCGTAAAACGCCGGCCCGATTACTGGACCGAGAAATAAGAAATGCTATATATTGTAACAACCATTTTGAATAAAATGAATAGTAAAAAAACTTTGAGCGCCTTAAAAACCATATTGCTTGCAGCGGTGTGCCTGGTAGCATTTACCCCGCAAACACGGGCCCAGGATGTGCAGCAGGCTTTTAACAACTATGCCAAAAAGGCCCTGCAGGAGAAAATTTATGTGCATACCGATAAAAGCACCTACCTGGCCGGCGAGATAATTTGGTTTAAAATATACTGCGTAGATGGCATGGTAAACAAGCCGCTTACCCTTAGTAAAGTGGTTTACGTGGATATTTTGGATAATGCGCAGGTAAGCATTATGCAGGCAAAAATAGCCATGGTTGATGGCATGGGCAGCGGCTCGCTGGTAATACCACCATCGGTTGGCAATGGCAATTATAAATTAAGGGCCTACACCAACTGGATGAAAAACTTTGGCCCCGATTATTTTTTCGAGAAAAAGCTAACGCTGATAAACTCGCTGCGTTCGCCCGAGGCGGTGGCCAAAACCAAATTGCTCGACTACGATGTACAATTTTTCCCTGAGGGGGGTAACCTGGTTGCAGGGCTGCCATCAAACGTTGCGTTTAAGGCGGTTGGTAAAAATGGTGCAGGTGTTGCATTTAAAGGTGCTATTGTAGATGGCAATAACGATACTGTTGCCCGTTTTCAGCCTTTAAAATTTGGCATGGGCCATTTTGTTTTTACCCCGGCGGCAGGCAGCACCTACAAAGCCATCATAAAAGTTGGCGGCGATAAATCCTTTGTGGCAACACTGCCTGCGGTAGGCGCCAAGGGATACACTATGCAACTATCGGATGCCGGCGACGGAAAATTAATTGTAAAGTTGAATAGCAACACCGGCGATGAACAGGTGCAGGTTTTTGCGCATACCAATGGTGTAACCAAAGTTACGCAGTCGGTTGTAAGCGCGGGAGGGGTGGCCACGTTTACTATAAACAAGGATAAGCTGGATGCCGGCGTATCGCACATTACTGTTTTTAACGGCAACTCGCAGCCCGTTTGCGAAAGGCTATATTTTAAACGCCCTGCACAAAATTTATTTATAGATGCCGGTGCCGATGGGAAGCAATACACTACCCGCAAAAAAGTAAGCGTTACCGTGGCCGCAAAAGATGCAGCGGGCAAAATGCTTGCGTCGTGGCTTTCCATGTCGGTTTACCGTATCGATTCGCTGCAAACTTTAGATCAGGA
>CBFGNE010000290.1:0-5522 GCA_965649995.1 uncultured Mucilaginibacter sp. | reverse complement strand
CACATCCGGCGAGCTTAGTTTTAATTGGGCTTTAACAATATCGGGGTATTTTACAAAAGCAGATAAACCGATCAACAGCACGATAATACAAAAAAACAAGGTAATGCCCCAGCGTAATATCCACGATGGCACAGCCGTTATAATATCCTGCATATCATCGGTATGCCGTGGGGTATCTTCTGCTTGGGTAATAGTAAAAGGCATATTTATAAAGATAAATTCTAAACAGTAAATCCTAAATTCTAAGCACTAAATTCTAAATGCGGCATTCTACATCCGAAATCGAAAACGGGAACCCCTCAACGAAGTTTATCCGATATCCCAAATCAAACCATCAGTTTCCCAGTTCCAGTTGGTTTTTTACAAGATTGTAATACTCGCCTTTAAGCGCTGTTAATTGCCGGTGTGTACCTTGCTCCACAATGCGGCCTTTGTGCAAAAAAATAATATTATCGGCATTACTTACGGTACTTAAACGGTGCGCTACAACTACCACCGTACGGCCTTTAAAAAACTCCTTCATGTTATCCATTATCACCCGCTCGTTATTGGCATCGAGTGCGTTGGTAGCTTCATCAAAAAACAGATAATGCGGGTTTTTATAAACAGCCCGGGCTATTAGCAGCCTTTGCCTTTGCCCCTGGCTTATGCCATTACCCTCTGCCCCTATTTTGGTTTTTAAACCTAAGGGAAGGCTGCTGATCAGATCTTGTATGTTAGCCACCTTTATGGCATGCTGTATTTTAGCATTGTCCGGGTAATCATCGCCTACGGCTATGTTTCGCTCTATCGAATCAGAAAATATAAAGCCATCCTGCATAACCACGCCGCACTGGCTGCGCCATATTTTAAAACCGATATTGTTTAGCAACTGCCCGCCAACTTTTAGTTCGCCTTTTTGCGGCAGGTAAAACCTGAGCAATAGTTTGATGATGGTGGTTTTGCCGCTGCCGCTCATACCCACAATGGCAGTAGTTTTGCCTTGCGGTATGCTGAGGTTTATATCTGATAGTACCGGATCGTTGCCCGCGCCGGGGTACCGGAAGGATACATCGTTTAAGCTTAGCGTGCGGTCATCCGGCAGGGCATGGTTAAACTCTTTTTCAACGGGTTCTTCGTCATCCATCTGGTGTATTTCGTTCAACCGCTCCAGGCTTATCTTTGCATCCTGGAAACCTTGTATAAAACCTAAAAATTGCTGAATAGGGCTGTTTAACTGCCCAATGATGTATTGCACGGCCATCATGGCGCCGAGCGTAAACTGCCCATCTATAACCGCCTTAGCACTTAAAAAGGTGATGAGCAGGTTGGTAGATTCGTTTATAAAGGTTGAGCCGCCCTGCTGGTATTGGTTTAAGGCGAGGTTTTTTACATTAAATTTAAACATCCTTGCCTGCAAATGCTCCCACTCCCAGCGCTTTTGCTGCTCGCTGTTGTTCAGTTTAATTTCCTGCATACCGTTTACCATCTGTACAATGCTGCTTTGGTTTTTAGAAGCTATCTCGAAGCTTTTGTAATTAAGCTGCCGCCTGCGTTTTAAAAAGGCAAGTATCCAGCCGATGTACAAGGCACTGCTAATGAGGTAAACAAAAAATATAAGCGGGTTATAGTAAGCCAGCACTACCGAGAACACCACCAGGTTAAACATGGAGAAAAGCGTACTTAAGGTAGAGCCTGTTAAAAAGGTTTCTATACGGCGCTGATCGTTCATGCGCTGCATAATATCGCCCGTCATTTTGGTATCGAAGAAGCTGATTGGGAGTTTCATCAGTTTGATCAAAAAATCGGTAAGGATAGAAATATTGATGCGGGTGCTAATGTGCAGCAATATCCAGCTGCGGATAAACTCCACGCTTACCCGGCCAATAATAAGCATGGCCTGCGCTATAATTACGATGTATATAAAATTAAGGTTACGGGTATTGATGCCAATATCCACCACCGATTGTGTTAAAAACGGAGCAGCCAATTGCAGCAGCGTACCTATGCCCAACCCAAACAGCAATTGTATCACCAGTTGCCTGTATCTAATTAAATAACGAAGCAGGAAACTCCATTTTACTTCGCTACCCTCTTTGTCGTCCTCCTCGTAAAAATGCGGTGTGGGGCTTAACAGCAATACTATCCCCTCATTTTTTTCGGTATCTGACAGCCAGTTATTTGCAAATTCCGGTTCGGTAAGTTTAATTAGGCCGGCGGCCGGGTCGGCAATAAAGTAGTAGCCTTTGCTTATTTTATACAGCACCACAAAATGGTTTTGCCGCCAATGCAAAATGCAAGGCTGCTCCGCCTCCTTTAATTCAGAAAGATTGAGTTTGGCGCCAAGCGACCTAAAGCCAACCTTTTCCGCAGCATCGCTGATACCTAAAAGCGATACCCCTTCGCGGTTGATCTCGCAGAGTTGCCTTAAGGTTTGCAATTTGATATTGCGCCCAAAATGCTTAGCTACCATACGCAGGCAGGTTGGGCCGCAGTCCATTTGGTCGGGTTGTTTGTAGTAAGGGAACGACATATTTGTTTCGATTTTATTGCTGCAACCACGGCACTTAACTGTCCTCAACGCTTTAACGAATCAAAGTAGGCGAGTAAACGTTTTAGCCCTGTGTCAGCCACACCACGGTAAATAACTTTCCCGAAAGGATCAATAAGTACGGAAGTAGGGAAGGCATTAACTTTATATCTGTCAACAATCCCGCTCCGTGCACCTCTATCATCCATTAAATGTGTCCATTTCATATTATTGGTTTCAATCAATTTCTTTAACTTAATCTTATCAGCATCGCGGTCATAAGCAATGCTAACAAACTGTATACTATTTTTGTATTTATGGTTAGCTGCTCTTAATTCCGGTATGAGGTTTATACAGGGGATGCACCACGAGCCCCAAAAATCAACTAAAACGTATTTCCCCCTGAGCCCCTTGAGGGAAAACGAGCTGTTATTGATAATATCGTTAGTCGTTATATCGGGTGCCAGGGTACCGATATCTGCTCCCTTATCACGGCTTTTGCCTGCGGATTTTAGCTGAAGCTGATTATTTTTGATTGATGTTATTGTGTATAAATTACCATCAAATTCTAAGGTGTCGGTATTTTGATAAAAATAATTATTGTTATTTCGGGCATCAAAAGGCAGTTTTTGGATATTGACGGAGTAAGCTGCCCGGGGGCGTAATTCGTTATAATCTTTAATGGTTATCAGGTACTTTTTATCGTTGATGCCTACAGTGGCTTTCCTATTATAAAATACCTCGTTTAAGCCTACGTCCAAATTCTTTGCAGATGCCGACTTGTAAAAATCATCAGAAAATGCGGTCTCGAATGCTTTTAATTGCAATGGAACGCTTGCCTGTATAACCTTTTGCCCGTTATAATAACTTACTATGGCATAAACAAGCGGCGCCGGGCTTGCCAGGCTGGCATTATCAAAAATATATTCCTTATCATCGCCCAGGTCGTGGTTATTATTGGCATCTATTGTCACATGTTTCCTGCCACTATTATCAAGCCCGGTAGCCAAATAAATAAAATTTCCCGAAATAGGTTGTTTGGTTAAGCAAGTTGTATCGTATTTATTTTTAGCTACATACTGGTTAAAATCCGCTAACCCTTGTGGCGATTTTAGAGCAGTTTCGTATCGCGCCTGTAATGTATAGTAAATAAATTTTCTTAAAGACCAAAACGGATATTGCTTGTAAGGAATATTGGCTATTGCCGAACTATCTTTCGAAATCCATGCCGGGTGTTCCGAAGTAGCAAAGGTGTTGTCAGTTTTCAACGTTACAGAAAGCACTTGCGCTTGCGCAGAAAGGCCTAATGTAAAATACATTAATAGCAAGGTTAGCAATATCATTTTAATCTTCCTCATTGTCTCGAAATCGTTATAACCCTATCATAGACTTGCGCATATGATAGGGTTGAATGAAAAATTACGCACCTGAACTGCAGAAGTTATCGCAAAATTTGTAATGTAAGCGCCACTAACCGTACAGCCTATGCCACCGCCCTGTTCCGTTAATGTTTCGCAACTTTTTTCCGCGCAACCTGTTATTCTTAGATCCACGGAGCCACCTCCTCCAGGACAACTACAAGTCTTTTTGCATTCCCCGTCGCCGAATACTCCACCTAAAACATTTTTCATCTCAGCCCTGCTGAGCTTGGTAAATTTTGACTTAAAAATAAAATTTAGTGCTTTAATTCGCCGTAACTACGCCCCGGCAATTTAGGCGGCATGTATATAAAGTGCATACTCCTTACTTTCGCGAAAAGTTTCTTTAGAAATAAATTATATTTCATTATTTACGCCGGTCGTCAATCAGTTAGCAACGTTTAGATTTTGGATATTCCCTATTTCCTTCCGTCAGTTTCAAAAATCTATATAATTTTTTAGGTCGTCTTTAATATCCGCATTGGCGATCGTTCGTAAACTGTCTTCCAGTTTTTCCCGATTTAAGAGCTTTGTTTTGCTGTTGTATTCCTTCACCAAAAAGTAAAGGAAGTATTCTCTAATGTAGGCATTAGGATATTTATCAATGTAGTTAAACAAAGCAACGGTATCGTTACGGCTGCTTAGGTTTTTGAATTTTATTTGTACCAGCCTGGCTAAGTACCGCTTAAACAAATTTTCCTGCACGAAATTGAAATGCGTATCGCCGGGTAAAAATTTGGTAGCTATAAAAGAGCCATCTAAAACCCTGGAGAAATTACCCAACCCAGGATTATTACTTTCATACAATTCGTTTTCAAAAAACATCATATTAAAATAGAATTGATTCTGTTCGGTTCTTTTCACAAAGCCGATCAAAGCCGGGGAGCATTTTAAAGATGTGAGAAGCTTGTCAAAATAGTTGTAATAAACCTTTTCGAACGCGTTAAGATCCTGGTAGAGCAGCATAGGGTTGCTTTTATATTTAGTGCTTTCAAAATCGGGGAAATAACTATCGAGCTTCCTGGTCATGATATAATTGGAATACATATAATTCCCGGCATTTACTCCTGTTGCAAACAGGCTGTCTACCTGCACGTCCATGGTTTTCGAAAAAAGCCGCCAGGTTAATTGGATGTTATCTCCGGGTGTAATGTAAAATGGTTTTAAATTCAAATAAAGGATGCCCGGTATTGGCTCGTTATACGTTAACGTGTAGTGCGTATCGTCTTTTTTTGTTAGCTCGTACTTACCCACCTTATTAAAAATGGACAAATGATCAATTTGCAACTGCCTGCTGTTTTCTAAAGTAATATTTATGACGGCAGGCCTTTGTGCTTGGCATATCATGCAAGAGAAAAGCAAAAACCAAATAGATGAGAATATTTTCATTGGGACATTTATTAACTAAAGTTTGCAGACGAAAAAGCATCAATCTCGCAAAGCTGCATTAGCGCTTGTAATTTGATGTAGCGCCCAAAATCCTTAGCCACCATAAGCAGGCAGGTTGGGCCGCAATCTATTTAACTGGTTGATTATAGCATGGGAGCGCATCCTTTATCACACTAAATGGCACATGGCTACCAAGTTTTTTCGCC
>CBFGNE010000289.1:0-5536 GCA_965649995.1 uncultured Mucilaginibacter sp. | reverse complement strand
AACTTGCCATCTAACTTAAAATCAACCTCATCCAGCGGGCTGATGGTGCCGGTATAAACCTCGTTAAAAGTAACCAATGTGCCATTTGGCGATGTTACGGTAACCGTAACCGGCACATTACTGATGTTGGCACTGCCATAATTTTTTAGCCTTACGGTTACTGCCGTAGCTATTGCACAGGAGGTGCCATCCTCTGCATTTACAATGGCCGATGCCCCTGCATCGGCAGCCGGTTTAAAAAACTGCACCCGGTAGTCCTGGGTTTCGCCTTTGGCGTAAGTGCCGCAGGCCGTTATGGTTGTGGCGTCCGTTGTTTCGGCCAATACAACACGCAGCACGCCAAAGTTACCCGGCACTACTGTTAACGGCACTGTAATATTACCGGTATAGGTTGCCGTGCCGGCGGTAACGGTTGTGGTTGCGGCCAGCTCGAAAGTGCCATCGCCGTTCCAGTCTACAAATATTTTGGCTGCCTTATTAAAATTGCCCCCGCAAGTGCCCAGGGTAATACTAAAGGGGTAAGTTTTTGCCTGTTCTAACTGCAGGGTTAGCCCGGTGTAATCAGCATAACCGGTACAGCCCGCCGCAGGGGTGTTATTGATGTTGGATAAGGTAAAGTTATTTATGCGCGAATCGGCGGTGGATAAAGGTGCCGAAACGCAGTATGCTGCACCGCCAATGCCCGTTGCAATAAGCGAGTACGCCTGGCTGCCCGATGACAAGGTGCCTTTATGCGATATAGTGATGGTGTATGTTTTACCCGGCGTGGCATTGGCAATGTACACCTGCTCTATATTATCGCGGATGTTATCGCCGGTTGTAGCAGCAAGCGATGGTTGGCCCGGGCTTAAAACGTAGGGCTTAAAGGTAGTTGTGCCATCGCTCACGCGGATATCGAGGTCGTTCACCAGTTTAGGCACACGGCTGTTAATGGTGCCTTCGGCCGTTGGCGTACCTTCCGGATCTGTCCAGGAAATCGAGACCGCCAGCGGCCCGTTGCCTGATGCCGTTACTTCGAAGGTTTTCGACTGCCCCTGGGCCAGCGTGTTTTCGCTAAGCATGCTTTTTGTGCCATTATCGGTAATGGCCTGTGCGGCGGCGCGCATATTAAGCAGCCCCCAGCCATAAACATAATCGGGCCCAACATTACCGGCATCAAAAGCGGTGTGGCAGGCAAGCCCTTTTAAAGTGGCCGCACGCATAAAGGCGCCGGCATTTTTTTGTGCATAATACTCCTGCAGCAAATAAAGCGAACCCGTTACGCCTGGTGCCGCCATGGATGTACCTGATAAAGTAAGGTAGGAATTTGGGCTGTTTACGCCTGTAGACAATACGTTTTCGCCATCGGCAACCAAATCGGGTTTAATGCGGCCATCGTCTGTAGGCCCCCAGCTGCTGAAGTAAGAAACAGCCACATCGCTGCGGTTAACCGGCCCGTTTGGCAGCGGGCCAACCGACCCAACGGTTAATATATTTTTGGCGTTACCCGTGGTGCTGATGATATCGTACCCATCGTTACTGCTGATGCCGGGTGGCCGTTTTCCTTTATTTACAATAGTGGAATTGGTTCGCGACGCATAACCATAATAATCGTCGCCGTTAACTGCCGGCCCGTTGCTGGCCCGGCTATTGCCTGCCGATTCTACAATGAGGTAGTAAGGCGCGTTATAGGCTATCCTGTCCCAGGTTTGTACGCGGGAATCGTAAAAGCCAAAATTATAATCCACCGTATCACCGGGCAAGCCGTACCATTCCCAATGGCTTGCGCTGCTATTGTATTCCCAGCCGGCCACATCGCCATACGAGTGGTTGGAAAGCAGCAAGCCCGGGGCGGCGGCACTCATTTCGGATACATCGTTATCAAAATCCCAGGAGTTTAAAACAAGCGTATTAAAGGCCATGCCCTTTGCCGGGCCGTAAACGCCCTTGGCTATCATGGTACCTCCCACGTGGGTGGAGTGGTCTAACACCGAAGCATTGTCTTTTGAGGTTATTGTTTTGCCCGCAAATTCTACATGCGGGCTGTACACCGATCCGCCATCCCAAATGGCGAGTTTGTTATTGAGGAAGGTGCTTGATCCCGATAGGTTAAGCCCCAAAGTGCCACCGGGTTGTACCGCGTTGGTGCCAACAGTGGCCGCTGCAATGGTGTTATTGTGTGTAACCAAATACACCGGGAAACCAAGGCTGTTGATGCCCTGCAACGTTTTAAGGTTACCCGTTTTTGTTTTACTGCGGATAGCCCAGCCGCGGCTTTTTGCAAGCGAAATTGCTTTTTGTTGCCCGGCGGTAAATGTTTGGTTGGCTTGTGCAGAGATGCGGTTAAGCTCCTGCTTTTTGGCGGCATCAACCAGGGGTTTTTGTGCAAACGCCGGCGAAATACAACAAAAAATTAAGAAATTGAACAGTAGTGCCGGGTAATGTTTTCCCATATAAAATATAAGCAGGCGTATGTACAAGTTTCCACATTTAACGGCGGATTAAAAAATGGAAAAACCGATAATTTTTCTCCGCAAATTACGTCCCGCAGGCAAAATTCGCACTCCAAATTTGAGTAACTGAATTTATCTGGATTTTTTTACGTTTTTCAAAATGATGCAACTGTTATTTAAAGTTTATTTTTTTCGGCAAACAATAAAATATATAACGATAGTATAGCAAAAGTGGGTGTATTTTCTTAATGGTTAAGCGTTTGGGTGTATTAGGTACATCTTCTTTTATTGCGGCATTTATTGCACTTAATGAATTGATTTGCAACACTTTTTACTAAATTTGCATTAGTACAACCTAATGCTTTTAAATTTTGAAAAAGATAATAAGTAAGTCTTTCTATATCACAATCCTTTTATCGGTAAATTTATTGGCTTCCAGGTGTTACGCTGTAACGGTTACCTTTACCGCATTAGCGGGCAATGCCAGTACCTTCCTGCAGCAGGGCAACACCAACCAGGTTGTTTTTGGTTTCCAGGTGGCGGTAACTAATGGGCCTTATTCGCCGCAAGTTATTAATATCAATACAACATCTAACGGCACAACCTCTGTAAACACCAATGCTATGTTTACCGGGTACCTGGCTAACGCCGGTTCAGCTTCGCCATCGGCCGCCATAGGTGCTACCCAATACGGCAGCCTGCAATTCAATTCCGGGCAAATCAACATCACCAGCATGCTACAGGCACCTATTATTTTTATTTAGTACTCAACGTTAGCGTAAACACAAACTCCGGTTTGGCCAATCAAATTGTATTTACTTTGCCTGCGGCCGGTTCCGTTGCGCAAAATGTTACCGGTGTAAGCAGCGTTACCAATTTAGGCACCAATACAGTTTATACCAGCGGCAGGAACTTTGACTGGACGGGTGCATCCAGCACCGCCTGGGGTACACAGCAAAACTGGAAAGATGCCAATGGCAACTCCAATAACGTACCGGGCCAATACGATTGTGCGCGGATCGGTTACGCGAGCACTTATCCGAGAACCCCAACGGTTTCATCCAATACATCTATCGGCCAGGTAATTTTGGGCACCGTTAGCCAAGCCGCCAATAGTTTGGCCGTAACGTCCGGTACGCTTACCGTTGGTGGCGATATTACAGTAACCTCTAACATCAATAACAGTGGTACTTCGATTACTATTTCTGGTGCGGGTAGCATTGCTGCTGTTAACTTAAATGTGGGGGATAACACAACGCCTACTAACAATAGCTCGTTCACAGGTTTAACATCTTCCATAACAAGCCTCACACTATCCGGTAATATTAATCTTACTGCCAATAATACGACAGGCCAAAGAGATATCGATTCGAAATTTTTCATTACAGGCGGTACCGTAACCGCTGCAAACCTTACTACGGCAATACTCAACGGCTCAAGTGGTGTGCAAATGGCATTAACAGTAACTAATGCAACGTTAAATTTTACCGGCACCAGCCCGCTGAGCAGCCTGCAAACAACCAACGCTGCTTTAAATAGCATCAGTTTTAACGGTAGCGGGGCCACTATTGGTTATACCGGGGCGGCGCAAACGGTTTATACCAATTCTGCTATTACGGGTTTAAGCGGGGGCGTTACTTACACCAACATTGCGTTTGGCGGCTCGGGCACAAAAACACCCAACAGCGGCACCTTAACCGTGAGCGGCACATTTAGCACCACAGCATCTACCACACCAACGGTTGATTTTACAACCAATAACGCCATTTTGAATGTAACCGGCGTAACTACCAACGTATCCGGCGCAACTATTAAACAGGGAAGCGGCGCATTCACACTAACCGGCGCATTAAATAACGCAGGTACATTTACAGGTAACAGTGGCGCACTTACGGCTAACGGCGGCACCGTGTTAACCGGGGGTACTTTTACCACAGGTGCGGGCCTTTTTAGCACAACCAGCCTCGACAATACCACGGGTACCTTCCAACAGGGCTCGGGCAACGTAAGCCTCACTACCTCAATGCGGTTATTCTCCGGCACCATGAATTTTAGTGCCGGTACGGTAGGTATAGGCACAGGCGTGGCCATAACCGGTGGTATTTTGAACGGCGGCACAGGTGCGTTTACCATTGGCAATGGCCTCTCTGTAGGGCCTGGCACTTTAAACTGCGGCGCAAGCCCCGGCACCTTATCCGTTACAGGGCCTTTCTCAAATGCTTCAACCGGCACTTTTAGTGCAGGCACAGGTACCACAACTTTTAAAGGGGCCTATACCAACGCAGGTACCTTTACTTACGGTGCAGGCACTATAATATTTAATAATGGGACTACCGCGCAAGCGCTGGCAGACAACTCTACAAACGGCACCATATTTAACAATGTCACTTTTAGCGGCACGGGGGTAAAAACTATGTCGGGCACAGGCCAGTTTTATGTTGCATGTACCGGGATAGTAACCATGGGCACTGGCGCCACGCTGGCGGCCGGCGGCGTGCTTACTTTACGGTCAGACGCAAACGGGTCTGCAATGGTTGATGTAATACCAAGCGGTGCCTCGATAACCGGCAACGCAAATGTACAACGCTTTTTTACGGGTGGCGGACTGTCGGGCAACCGTGGTTACCGCATGCTCTCATCCCCTGTAAACCAAACTGCGGCAGCATTTTCAAATGCCAGTACGTATAGCCTGTCGTTCCTTAAAAACGGTGTATTTACCGGCGGCCCAGGTGGTACAGGCAGTGGCTTTAGCGGTACCAGCGCGGGCCCAACGCTATACCTTTACAAAGAAACCCGTACGCCAAGCAACACAACTTTTACATCCGGCAAACACCTTGGCATATCCACTGTAAACGCATCCACCCTGGTATTGTCTGATGGTTCAACCGTAACCTTACCTGTAGGTAATGGTTACCTGTTTTATTTTGTAGGCCCGGCTTCCCGCACTTCGGGCTCATCAGCAATTGCACCGTTAGATGCTACTACTACCTCCACCGGCAATATAAACCAGGGTACATTTAACGTAAATTTATGGTATACACCAACAAATGGTGCCGGTAAATTATCGTACACAGCTGCGTTAGCAGCGCCCGGTTTTAATATGG
>CBFGNE010000288.1:0-5588 GCA_965649995.1 uncultured Mucilaginibacter sp. | reverse complement strand
CATCAAATGGAGGGATAACAACCATGAGCGAAGGAGAACGCGCCCATATCATGGCTGCGTTGAAAAAATGTAATGGAAAGATATGGGGCGAGGGCGGGGCGGCCAGTCTTTTAAACCTGCCGCCAACAACGCTTAACTCCAAAATGAAAAAATTGGGTATCCGTAAGGATTTTGGCACTTAGCTTTCAACTGGAACCGGTTTTAATAGCTTGTTTGAGCTTAACCATCCCAACATCAGAGCACCGGGAAGGAGTACGGAAATCAGCCCGTATTGTTTGGCCATGAGTACCTGTTCGCTTTCTAAATGTCTGTGTATGATCATACCGATATCCGTCTTGTCAAAATTTAAAGGTGATGGTACTGCCGGTCATTAAAATATTTTTACCCGGCCCTGCCTCTTTCAGGAAGTCACCGGCGCTGAACCAGGTTAGTTCCTGCCTGAAATAAAGATACTTATTGGGTGTATATTCCAGCGCGCTCCCCAGTTGGCGGCCCACCTTCTTTGAATTGCCGGCTTTGCCGCTATAGATAATCTTGCCATTTACCGCGTAAAGCCCGTCATTATGGTCCATGCGCCAAAACAAATCGTAGTCTGCCGAAAATACCAGTTTTTTGGTCAGGTTGAACTGAATATATGGGTGGGCATCCAGTAAATTGTAGGGACCTATCAACGCTGCGAGACCAAAATAGGCGCCTTTGGGAAATAATGGATTGAATGTATTTAGCCTGCCATCGCCGTAATTTTTATCCCCGCTGATAGCTTCGGTTTTTAATCCAATCTGCGGCTTTAGTTTAGTTTGATAAAATGTATAGGAAATGTTTGCAGACAGCGTCCAGGCCGAAATAGGGACAGCTGCAAAACCACCGAACTGGTAAACGCCTTCCAGGTCATATTGCCAGGAAGGTGTAGTTTTCCAAATTCGTGTACCGATGGAGTGGCGGGTCTCGGATCCTTTTCCGTCGTCAAAAGCGGTTAACTTTTTGTGGATGCCAAGATAATAAAAGTCGAAATTTTGGATTATTGGTATTTTGGTGAAAGCGCCGTATGCACCCCAAAACCGTATTCCGTTATTAAATCCATCGTCAAATATATTTGGTTTGGCAGGCACATAATAGGAGTAAAACAAATCGAGTTTGAGGTTCTTGCTGTCATACATCAGCTTAGCCGCGTCAAATGACTGCCGGTTGTTTGGCGCTTCGCGTACCGCTACCAGGCGTTGCGATCCGTAGGATAATTCCTGTCTGCCAAGTCTAAGTGTTAAATTGTTGTCTGTAATATCAACAAAGGCTTGATGAAGATCAAGCAGATTTTGATCTACCGGCGACGGCTTTTCCGCCTCGCCACAGGCTAAACTGCTTTGCAGCTGCACAAATGTGCGAAAGTGCTTACCGGCATGAAAATCCACATGCCCAAGGTAACGGGTTAAAATAAACCCGTCTTTATCCTCCGGCGCTGCACCCCAGTCCTGGTTGTCAAAATGAAAATATTGATAGCGGACCTCACCGCCGAAACTAAGGTAAGTAGCTTTGTCTTGAGATACCGGGCGAAATTTTAACCGATGGTACCAATTGGCTGATGTGTCTTTTGCGAGATAAGTATAATTTTCATCATACCGCAGCTGTTTGAAAGGAACCTCTTG
This sequence comes from uncultured Mucilaginibacter sp., assembly GCA_965649995.1. Classification (GTDB taxonomy): domain Bacteria; phylum Bacteroidota; class Bacteroidia; order Sphingobacteriales; family Sphingobacteriaceae; genus Mucilaginibacter. Next base: position 3,948 of record CBFGNE010000288.1, on the reverse strand, counting down.
CGCCAGGCAGATGCAGGAAGCCATACTGAAAAATACGGTAGCAATGGTTTTCATAGGTATCAGGACATAAGGTGGTTTATCGATGAGTTAGGAAACAGCATTTTTTTTTATTCATTTCGCAAACCAACCAAGAGTAATGCCTTGTTGTCAATCAATTAAAAATCAATCCATTGTGCTTTATTACTATTAAGGCTATTGCTTTATTTCGGAGTTTCGCTGGTTTTTCTACGATATAGCGTTGCTGTCCTGGAACCGCTGAGTAGGCCGATAACTATCAGGTTATCAGTCAATTTAACTGTATATCGCTGCTGGCACGAGAAAATTGCGATATGCCGTTTTTTGGTAGATTTTGAAATGTTATAATCAATTGATTTGTAGAGTTTTATGTGAATGGAATATACCTTGTCATAATGAAGGAAATTATATTCATGGAAAAGTAATCACTTAGAAAATTGAATACATCCCTGACCAACTGGGTGATCAGCCTACATCAAATTGGGTACACAAACGATTTTTTACCTTTAAACAGCGGCGAGGTACAATGCGTCCAAAATGGAGAGAACTTCGCGATCAAGGACTTGCATGTCAATTTGATTGATTGCAGTTATGACCTGCTGACCCGTTCCTATCAGTATATCCATACCATTGATACCCAGGTTGGTTATCGCGGGTTGTTAATTACCAACGGAATATTAGGATTAAGCAGTTAGGATATGATGATGGACGGTAAACCTACAATGAGCAATATAGATTCCGCGTATCTGCGCCGGCGGCTTGAAGACCGCCTTGCCGTTATTTTTGCTAATAAGACGATCTGTAAATACCTGGCTATTGACGGCTACGGAGGGGAACTACAAATCATAGGCGATTACACTGACAATGTTTTGGTACTCCCGCAGATCAAACTGGCCTACCAAATCTGGTTGGATATGTATACAATCGACCGGCATAGTGTTGTTGGCAAATTTCATCGCCTGTATGCTGGTTTGCCCCTATTAAACGGGGATAACAAAAAAACACTGATATTTTGCGCCCTGTTTATCCATGAATTTGCAGCCATTTTAGCAGCAGCTTCGGGCTGGCCGGATTAAAACTACCTGGTATCGTGCCAGCGATAAATTAACAGTAGTCTTTAGCCAAAAGTCTTAAGTTCTAAGCCAAAAACAACTTTAGATGTACGACTTGGTACTGCTGGCTTAATACCAGTTTCTGGTAAATGAAAATGCTGTTGTCCAAGCCATGCTTACCTTATTTCGTTGTTCAATGCCTGCGTTTTAACGACATACCGCCAATGCGCATTGGCTTTAAAAAATAAATATTTGATTTTCAATTAGTTAAATAAGTGGCTTTTGACTTGTATCAGGCGGTTCATAACAAATACCATAAATTATGAATACGCTAAACCAAAAAATAGCAATCATCAAACCGGGCCTCAATACCGAAGAGGTCGCCGGGTTCAGCAAAGTACTCAGCGATAAGATCTTGGTGAAACGATTTGCACAGGCCGAAGAAATTGCCCGGTTGGCTGCCTTCCTTGGTTCCGATGATTCTTCTTTTATCACCGGTACAGAAATCGTGACGGGCGGTGGTTTGATCGTAAATCCGGTAATCCACTAAATCTAAACCAATCATGAAGACGATCAATTCAAAAACTGTCGTATTTATTACAGGCGCGTTTGTGAGCAGCGATTGCTGGGCCGAATGGAAAAGCTATTTTGAAGAACGCGGCTATCAAACATTTGCGCCGGCCTGGCCCTTTAAGGATGCCCCGGCCTGTACATTGCGACAGCGGCACCCTGATGCGGATGTGGCCAGCCAGCGCCTGGATAGGCTGACTTTGTATTTCAGGAACTTTGTAAGATCACTACCGGAAAAACCCATTTTGGTTGGCCATTCTATGGGCGGACTAATCACTCAGCTACTGTTGCAGGAGGGGCTGGCTGCTGCGGGTATCGCCATCCATTCGCTTCAGCCGCAGGGCATATTTACATTCAGGCTCTCTTTTTATAAAGCAGGTTGGCCTGCGCTGGGTTTCTTTACCGATACCAGTAAAACCTACCTGATGTCTTTCTCCGAATGGCAATACGCTTTCACCAATGGCATGCCTTACGAAGTGCAAAAAGAAGCTTATTACAAACTCTTGGTGCCGGAATCGAAATTACTGGTTCGCGACGCGACGACGTCTGCGGCTAAGGTTGATTTTGCAAGGCCGCATGCACCCTTATTGTTCATCTCGGGGAGTGCAGATCATTTTATCCCGGCACCACTCAATCATAAGAACTATAAAAAATATAGCCATAGCCAGTCGGTGACTGACTATAAGGAGTTTGCCGGCCGCAATCATTTTGTGCTGGGCCAGCCCGGCTGGCAGGAGATAGCTGACTACATTTTAAACTGGCTAAATAAGCAATAAAACCATGAAAACTTTATTAACTCTATTATTCGTAACGGCAGTGTTTGCCGCTACAGCCCAGCAAAAAGCCGACCTGATAATTTATAATGGCAAGATCGCGACAATGGCCCGTCCGGGTGAATTTAAACAAGCGATTGCTGTTAAAAACGGTTTGATTCTGGCGACGGGCAGTACGCAAGCTATTTTTAAAGCCTACAAAAATAATACAACTAAGTTGGTTAATGCTGCCGGTAAAACCGTAATTCCGGGACTTAACGACAGCCATATGCATGCGATCCGCGAAGGATTGAATTTCAATATGGAACTACGTTGGGACGGAGTTAAAACGTTGAAACGCGCCATGGAAATGCTGAAGGAGCAGGCCGCCAGGACACCGCCTGGCGCCTGGGTTAAAGTGGTTGGGGGCTGGAATGAATTCCAGTTTGCCGAGAAAAGGCAGCCGACAATCGATGAGATTAACGATGCTGTACCCGACAAGCCAGTATTTATTACCTATTTGTATGGCAAAGCTTTCCTAAACAAAAAAGGCATCGAAGTATTAGGCTATGATAAACATACCGATTACCCGGGTAGCCTGGTCGAACTGGATAAGGAAGGGAATCCTACAGGCCTTTTATATGCTAAAGAGACCCCAATGGCAATCTACCGTACCCTTGCGCTTACAGGAGAACTTACACCAGAAGAAAGGATCAACAGCTCTGAACATTTTTACCGCGAGATTAACAGCTTTGGAATTACCAGCGTTGTAGATGCTGCCGGGGGCTCACAGAATTACGACGCCGATTATCAGGCGTCGCTGGCTTTGGCCAGGGCGGGTAAATTAACTGTACGTACCGCCTACTATTTGTTTGCGCAGCAAAAGGGCAAGGAATTAGCTGATTATGAAAAATGGATTGGGCAAACTTATCCCAATAAGAATGACCATGTTCTAATGGCAAACGGCTACGCAATGGAGGGGGCCGGTGAAAACCTGATCGCCTCGGGTGCCGACTTTGAAAATTTCCTGGAACCACGCATTGTGCTGGCACCCCAAATGGAAAACGACCTGGAGCCGGTTATTCGGCTGTTGGTTAAAAACCGCTGGCCGTTCCGGCTGCATGCTACCTACGGCGAATCGATTGATCGTATGCTGAATGTGTTTGAAAAGGTAAATAAAGACACTCCTTTTAACGGGTTACGCTGGTTTTTCGACCATGCCGAAACCATTACAGACCCAGAACTTACCCGCGTAAAAGCGCTTGGTGGTGGCGTGGCCGTGCAGTTCCGGATGTATTACCAGGGCGAGCTTTATACTAAAATGTACGGGCAGCCTAAAACGCAGTTGCCGCCTATCAAAAAAATGCTGGCGATGGGTATCCCGGTAGGTATGGGCACAGATGCGCCCCGTATTTCCACCTATAATCCATGGATGGCGCTGCACTGGTTGTTAACTGGCAAAACAATCGGCGGTATGCAGTGCTGGCCGAAAGATCAGGTGATGTATAAATTTACGGCATTGCAACTCTACACATCGGGCAGTGCCTGGTGCTCGGGCG
>CBFGNE010000287.1:0-5595 GCA_965649995.1 uncultured Mucilaginibacter sp. | reverse complement strand
AACGCGGCCTATGCAGGTAAATACTACCTGCCCGCCGCCTACTGCGAAGCCATGTATAACCACGACATAAACGCGCTGATAAAGGGGAATTGGGTTGAAGTGGTAAAATAAAGGATAAATACCCGTTGTCATTTCGAGCGAGGTACGAGGGAGAAATCTTGTTGGGTATGCAAAGTTCGACACCTTGCATGCCCGCTTTGCTTGCTTAACAAGATTTCTCGTCGCTTCGCTCGCTCGAAATGACAACGTTGTGAGTTTATTGTTTGTCTCAAATCAACCGTAACAATGGCGTATTTGCCCGTTTACAAAAGCGCCGCGTGAAGGTATATTTGTAATACATAACACGTGTAATGAACCTAAATGACAATGCCCAAGCCGCTACTGTTGTAATCAACGCCCCGATTGAAAAGGTATGGGAGATATGGCACAATCCCGCAGACATCGTCCATTGGAACAGCTTCTCGCCCGATTGGCATACCACGCATGCAGAAAACAACCCGCAGCCCGGCGGCAGGTTCTTGTTTGTAATGGGCCTGAAAGATGGCAGCTTCAGCTTTAATTTCGAAGGTATCTATAATGAGATTATCCCGCACCAACTCCTCACCTACACATTAAACGACGGGCGCAGGTCCGCAATAAAATTTAGCGGCAGCAACCCCGTCACCATCACCGAAACTTTCGAACCCCAAGATTCCGACCCTGCCGAAGGCCAACAAGCCGCCTGCCAGGCAGTGTTAAATAATTTTAAAACGTACGTTGAGGAAAAATAAGATAAGTACAGAAAAGCAAAGAAAAACACCGAAAAAACTCGGGGAATTTACGGGTTTTTAGCAAAATGTTACCTATATAGCCATCCATCGGCATCAAAAAAAACGGCCCGGAAAATGTTTTTCGCATCTCACCGGGCCGTTTTTGAAACACGTTGCAATGCGCTACTTCGCCGGCGTGATTACAATGTTACGGTAGTCGATAGGCCCGTGGTCGCCTTGTATCATCAGCGGGCCGGGCTCCCCTTCGCGGCTGTTTAGAGCGCCGCCGGTAATGCCCGGTATCTCTGCCCTGCAGATCACTTCGGTGCCATTGGCCACAATGGTAACCAGCCGGCCCACCAGCGTAATATCATAAGATTGCCATTCGCCCGGGTTCTTGGCCATCATTTTTGTTGGAGGTAAAAACCCATAAACGGAACTGAACTGGTTGTTAATAGGCTCTGGTTCACCACTTTTGGTGTCTATTACCTGCACCTCGTAACGGCCGCGCAGGTATACCCCGCTGTTGCTGCCCTGTTTATAACGGAACTCGATATGCAGTTTAAAGTCGTTAAAAGTTTTGTTTGTAATCAGGTTAGCGCCCGACTTAAGGCTGCGCAAAACGCCTTTTTCAACAATCCACTGGTTTGGCCTTCCATCTGTATGCCAGCCTTTTGTGTCCTTGCCGTTGAATAAAACGATAGGCTTGCCCCAAACAACTGGCTTGTTAGGCAACATCCTTGGCGCACGTACGCCGGTAAAGTTGTAGGTTTTGCCATCGGTATAAACCATAGTGCCTTTCAACACATCGCCGCCAACTTCAAACTCAAAATCCATGTTGCGGTTGCCCTCTTCCCATTGCGGCGGGATAGAAAAACTGAATTTGCCATCCTCCGGTTTTACCTCCGATATAGGGCGGGCGCTGCCAAAAGCATAAGTAAAGCGACCTATAAGTGTATGTGTGCCAGACTTCTGCACTTCCAGCCATGACGGTTGGCTTTTACCGTCTTTCTCCATCGTCAGGTCCCAACGGCCTATTACATCAGGGTCTTTTTTCAATTCATGTTCTTGCGCCGATAGTTTTACAGTTGCCGAAAGCAGCAGCATTAAAACAGCTTGTGAGCCTAAAAAGCGACGAATACGTTCGCCGGATAAACGGGGTGAGAATTTCATATTGGTTATAATTAGATTGCTAAAGCTACAAAATGCATACGAATTTCACGAATGCATGAATTTCAGTTCGTTCTAACCGTAAAAAAAAAGACGCGAAATATCGCGTCTATACAAATCTATCTAATAAACTTATTACCGTTCGTACAACTCCAGTGGTAATCCATCCGGATCTGCAAAAAAGGTAAAGCGTTTGCCCGTAGTGTCATCTATCCGGATAGGCTCTGTCACCACATTATGCTCGTTGATATGAAAAACCGCTTCCTCAATATTATCCACTTCAAAAGCCAAATGCCTTAGACCCGCAGCTTCAGGGCGCGATGGGCGGCCCGGGGGGCCTGGAAAAGAGAATAGCTCTATCTGATATTGCCCGCCAACTTCAAGGTCCAGTTTGTACGATCGGCGTTCCTCGCGGTAGGTTTCCAGCACTACTTTCAAGCCGAGCACTTCCGTGTAGAAGTGCTTCGACTTTTCATAGTCAGCACATATAATAGCAATGTGATGGATTTTATTCAGCTTCAGCATTATGCTTCTCCAAGGCTAACGTGCAGTACATTGCCATGTACCATTTTAATATCGGTGATGTTGCCAAATAACTCGTCATCAATATTGGTGTTACCAATGCCGTTAACAGTACCCAACAGACTGAATTCTACTTCGCTGGTGGCCATCATCTCAATAAAGCGCTCCTGGTCATCAGGTGCGATACTTACCACTACCCTTCCCTGTGCCTCGCCGAAAAGGAAGGCATCTTTGCGGATATTGCTATCTGTTTCAATGTCGAAGCCTAAGCCGTTTGGCAGGCAAGATTCCACCAAAGCAACATATAAGCCGCCATCAGCTACGTCATGGGCAGATTGCACCACTTTATGTTTAATGAGTTGCTTAACTACCTGGTGCATCGCATATTCTTTATCGATATCGAAATATGGTGCAGGGGCTTTTAATATTTTATGGTACGACGCTAAGTATTGTGAAGAGGCGATATCATTTTGCGATTCGCCTATCAGGTATATCAGGTCGCCGGGTTGTTTAAAATCAAGCGTCATCAAGTTATTTTGGTCGTCCATTACGCCCAGCATACCAATGGTTGGTGTTGGGAATACGGGGCCTTCATCTGATGATTGGTTGTAAAAGCTCACATTACCGCCGGTTACCGGGGTCTCAAATTTACGGCAGGCCTCGCCCATGCCTTTTATAGCACCAACAAATTGCCAGTAAACTTCTGGCTTGTATGGATTACCAAAGTTTAAGCAGTTGGTTATAGCAACCGGCTCGCCGCCGGCGCAGGTAATGTTACGTGCAGCTTCGGCCACAGCAATGGCGGTACCCTTTTGCGGGTCGGCGTATACGTAGCGCGAGTTACAATCGCAGGTTAATACTATAGCCTTGCCAGTGTCTTTTACTGCCACAACAGCCGCATCGCTTGGGCGGTTGGTAGTCATAGTAGCGGTGCCTATCATTGAATCGTACTGGTCGGTTACCCAACGTTTTGATGCAATGTTTGGATGCGCTATCAAATGTTCGGCAACATCTATTAGATCGGCTGGTTCGGCAACGTCTTCTATTTTAAATTTTTGGTTTTCGGCAAAGTAAGCAGGCTCTCGGTATTCGCGCTCGTATATCGGGGCGCCGCCGCCCAAAACTAAGTCGTCCGCCGGTACATCAGCTACTTTTACGCCGTTCATAAAGTACTCCAGGCGCTGGGTATCGGTTACCTCGCCTATGATGGCGCAGTTGAGATCCCATTTATCAAAAACAGCTTCTACAAGCGCTTCTTTACCTTTTTCAACAACAATAAGCATCCGCTCCTGAGATTCAGACAGCAATATCTCGTAAGGTTTCATGTTTTCCTGGCGCATCGGTACACGGTCCAGGTGAATGATCATGCCGTGCTCGCCTTTAGCGCTCATTTCGGAGTTGGAGCAGATAATACCTGCCGCGCCCATGTCCTGCATACCGATAACGGCACCGGTTTTAATTACTTCTAAGGTGGCTTCCAGCAGTAATTTTTCCTGAAAAGGGTCGCCTACCTGTACGGCCGGCAAATCGTTTACCGAATCTTCGGTGATATCTTTCGACGCAAAAGCAGCACCGTGGATACCATCTTTACCGGTTGCCGAGCCCACAATATAAACCGGGTTGCCTACACCGTAAGATGTAGCGGAAACGGTTTCACCAGCTTTAACAATACCTGCCGAGAAAGCATTCACCAATGGGTTAATGTTGTAGCACTCATCAAAGAAAAGTTCGCCGCCAACGGTTGGTATACCGAACGCATTGCCATAGTGGGTGATGCCTTTTACCACGCCTTTTACCAGCCATTTGGTTTTATCAAGGCTAAGGTCGCCGAAGCGGAGGGAGTTCATTTGGGCTATGGGCCTTGCACCCATGGTAAATATATCTCGATTGATGCCGCCTACGCCAGTTGCTGCGCCCTGGTAGGGTTCCAGCGCCGAGGGGTGGTTATGCGATTCTATTTTAAAGGCACAGCCTATGCCGTCTCCAAGGTCAACCAAGCCGGCGTTTTCTTCACCTGCTTTAGCCAGCATACGCGGGCTGTCTTTTGGTAATGTTTTTAGCCAGGTGATAGAATTTTTGTAAGAGCAATGCTCGCTCCACATTACTGCAAAGATAGACAGCTCGGTAAAGTTGGGCACGCGGCCCATTATTTCATTTATTCTTGTAAACTCTTCGGGTAAAAGGCCAAGGTCTTTGGCGGTCTCAACGGTAGTTAATTCCTGGTTCTCCAATGTTTAATTGTTTATGTTGAAAGGATGCGCAAAATTAGGAAAAAGTGCGGGAATTTAGATAGGAGATGTGAGATTTGAGGAGTAAGATTTGAGACATGAGATTTGAGATATGAGACAACACATCTCTTAGTGTTCCACTTTTATGAGTGGAACAACCTGTTTTTGTTAGTAATTGATTATTAATGTTTTAGCAAAATATGTGAAACACTTTGGAACATCCCTACCCTTTAGATAATCTTAATATAATGCTGATTATCAATTAATTATTAAAAATAGAAGTAAAACAAAAAATTGAGGTACAACACTTTTTTGGAACACCTTGCCTAAACGCCTTTTATTACAAATGGTGCAATGGGCTGCAAGATACTTTGCCGGGGTACCCGGCAAATTTTATGAAATCTTCACCTCCAGGGTTTGTTAGGCGCGAAATTACTTCCGTGTTTTTATTGTTTTTTATCAAAAAATGGGGCTTTTTCTGTGCTTTTTGGATTGAAAAGAGCCGTTTTTGGGGCATAAAAACACCGTATCTACCATAACAAATTGTTCGGCGTTTTGGATCGCAGCCGTTGTTCCGCCGGGCACCTGTAGCAATACCCGGAAAGCAAAAACCCGCAGATAATATCAGTTATCTGCGGGTTTCATTAACCAATTACCTTTTAACCATTTTAACCTTCAAAACTACTCTGCAGGCAATTGAAAGTTAATTGGTATGGTATACCGCACCCTTACCGGCTGCCCGTTTTGCATTCCGGGTTTCCAGGCCTTGGCAAGTTTTAATACGCGGGTTGCTTCCTGGTCGAATCCGAAACCAGCTTCCCGGATAACGGAAATATTCGATATTTCCCCATTTTTTCCAATTACAAAACTCATGATAACTCGGCCGGATACGTTTGCATCCTGCGCCTGTGCCGGGAAACGCATAT
>CBFGNE010000286.1:0-5619 GCA_965649995.1 uncultured Mucilaginibacter sp. | reverse complement strand
CGCGATCAATATCTTTGGGAAATTACTGATATCGAGTTTTTTGCCCAGCAAAGTTTCGTACAGTGCGTGTATCTCGGCAAGCGTAAATTTCTCGGGCAGCATATTGTAACCTATCGGGTAATGGTACAGGTGTATACGCATGGTATGCAGCGCCTCGCGTACCATTTCATCATGGTCGAATTCCAGCGCCGGCAGGTTATCTATATCAAACCATCCGCAATCGATGCTCATCATATCCGGCTGCAAAACCGTTCGCGAAAAATCCGTTATCGCATAAAAGCCTACAGAGATGGTTTGATCTATCAGCCAGTTGCCGCGGCCGACCTTTACGCCTAAAATTTGCCCCCACTTTTCCTCATCAAACTCCTCAAACCTGGCGCGGTTTGGGTCGCCAAAGGTTTTAAACTGCTGCAAAAAAAGGTTATCTACACCGCTGCGTTCCTTCACGTTCCTCGCCGCCGCCTCTACCAGCTTTTCGGTGCGTTTGATATAACCACCGGGCAGGCACCAGCCTGGTACCGCTTTATGCCTTATCAGCAATAGTTTCAGTTGTTGCTCGTGGTAACCAAATATTGCGCAATCTAAAGACACATGCGGAATGTACAGCTTATGCCCGTTCAGTATAAAATCTTCTATCTCCTGCTGTGTTAACATACGCTAAATTAACATTCTGCGGCTTAAATTATGCTTAAAATTTATTTAGTGAATTTCACTAAATAGTAAAATATTGTATCTACCTTCATTTTCATAAACCTACTAACCACGAAGCCATTCATGACAACTAACCGCAGACATTTTATCAGGCAGGCTGCCATGGGCGCCGCCGGATTGGGTTTGGCAGCTACCCTGCCCGAATATTTATATGCCAATACCAGCAAAGAACTGTTTTTTAAACTTGCTGTTTCGCAATTTTCCTTCGCAAGCCAGTTTTGGACAGGTAAGCTGAAACCATTAGATTTTGCAGCCAAGGCAAAAGAGCTGGGCATACCCGGGCTGGATTACTGCTCCATGTTCTTCGCTAACAAGGCAAAGGATGCAGCTTTTTTGGCCGACCTAAAGCAACGCGCGGCAGATAATGGCAGTTACAACTTGCGCATTATGATAGACGGCGAAGGCGTATTAGGTGACCTGGACGAGGCCATCCGTTTAAAGGCCGTAGACAACCACTACAAATGGATAGATGCTGCTGCCACCTTGGGTTGCCCCATGATAAGAGTGAATGTGGAAGGTGAGGGCAACCCTGCCGATGTAGCTAAGGCTGCTGTAGATAGTTTAGGCAGGCTGATAGAATACGGAAAAAAAAGCAAGGTAGATGTTATTGTAGAGAACCATGTGGGTATATCGTGCAACGGCGCCTGGCTGGCCGATGTAATGAAGCAGGTAAACAGCAAGCACTGCGGCGTACTGGCCGATTTCGGCAACTTCTGCATTAACCGCACCAAACCAAAAACCAATGATATTGCCGGATATATGGAAACAAAGTGCCTGGAAGAATACGATAAATATAAAGGCATAACCGAACTGATGCCTTACGCTAAGGGTGTACATGCCAAATCGCACTACTTTACCGAGGATGGCAAAGACCCGGAAACCGACTTTTACAAGATGTTTAAGATCATCAAAAAATCGGGCTTTAACGGGTGGGTGAGTATTGAATATGAAGGCGGCTTATTGAAAATGTACACCAAGGATGCAAAATACCCCGATGATTATGCAGGCACCACAGCCACCAAAAACCTGGTAGAGAAAGCAGGGCGCATGGCTTAAGCACGTTTAGAAGTAAAGCTTTTTGCTTGAACTGCCCACATAATTATCCGGAAGGTGTTATTTAATTATTATTCCAGATAATCATTATGAAAGCCTCCATGCCTAAGGGAGCTCCTGCGCCATTTTGATTCGCTCAAAACGAGATAGAGTTATTTTACGTTTTTTAAATACTTAAGCATATTGCCCGATGGATTGGCCCTGATAAGCGCCAGTTTTTGCAGGTAATATTTTTTAACATCACCCCAGGCATAAAAATTGGGGCTTGTTGCCTTTAAACCGGGTATAGCAGCGTCCTTTTCATTCAGCAGGCATCGCAGCAGGTAATTGCCGGCTTTGTTTTTATACAATATCCACTGCACATTGGCGCTAAGTGGTATAACCTTGCCCGACTGCCACTTTTTATTAATGAGTTGAATGTAAGTACCCGACTGGTTAGAGGCATTTAAATTAAGCAAAGCCGCAAAAGGCGAAATCGTTTCCGCATGAGAAAAACGCAGGTTGGCGCTTACGTTTTTACCGGTAATGTAATCGCCCGTTGTTTTTAGGAAATCGACAAGTAGCGGCGCGGCAATTTTAACCTGTATGCCATTCGCATCCGTACCAGGCCCCTTCAGGAAAAAATCTTCGGCTATGTCCACATGGCTCAAGGTGGCCAATTCGGCACAGGTGAAAAAGTTTTGAAAGCTAAGGTCCTGCGCATTAAAGCCGGCTTGTTTTATTTCCTGCTGTAGAGAGTAAACTATTGTAGCAAAGCCAAACAGGTCGTTCACAAAATCATTTCGGTTGGCAGGTTTAAGCGATTGGTTAAAATCAGAAGAAAAAAATCGTGCGGTCACCCTGTTGTTTACTTCGGTTATGCTTAAATAATCTTTCAGGTCATCCATTATTTTTTGCCAGCTGCCATTTTTTTCAAAATCGAGGTAAGCGGGTGCGAGGTCGTAAAAGCGCAGGGTGGTATCATTGATCCCCTGCTCGATAATAGTTGCGTTTTTTAGTAGTGGCTGTAGGCCTTTTAAAAATGCATCGGCACTTTGGCGGGTGCGTACCTCTTTGGTAACGGTAATGGTAAGTTTAGGCCTATTGGCAAAAACGGTAGTGTTATTTTTGTACAGGCGGGATGCAATGCCCATCAATTCAGCGGCACCCTCTGCCGAAATGGATTTTGTGTTCCCTTTCTCTACCTTCTCTAAGGCCAGCACCATTTTCCGCAACTGCTGGCCTAAGGGGCTTAAAGCTTTCGCGCTATCTGCCGTCGACAGTAATTTATATATATAGCTGGTAGCCGGCGCCTTGGTAAGATGGCGTGCGCCATGCCTCCCCACATAGTTTATAAATACGGCATGGTATCCATCGGGGGTCTTAACTGCATTGGGCTGTGGTTGGGCATAAAGCGTTTTTGTGCCGAGGAAATCGTTATCGCACTGTTGCGCATTTGCATTTAACGCACCCAAAAAGAATAAGGACAACAATAAGAATGATCTGATCATAAGGTTTATAATGGCGTATAAAGATACAGATAGGCTGATTAAAAGCCAATTCTCATTCTTCATAAATTATCTATTATTGCTTAGTGCTGGTTACCGGTGCCATCTACCTGGTAAGCCCCTAAATCTTTACCCGGCAAGGTAATATTTGCACCCAAAGCCCCTGTGGACGTTACAAAATTAAACGGCGCAAAATCTGTTTTGCCCTTACCCACGGCAGGCGAACCTGTTTGCAACCTGAAATTATTATTGCCAACCAATACAGTTGCCGGCGTTTGTTTAGCTACGGTTACCGGGCCTGGATTGACCGCATAATCGTATTGGTTTACATCGTAATTGATAAACAGCGGCGCATTATCTTTTGGTGTAGTCGAATGAATGTCGCCGGCTTGAAAGGTTGCCACCCCATCAGATACCAAGAACTGGCCCACTATCCCGGCAGAAGAACCATAATAAAGCTGGTTGTTATATTTGATGTTGGCCACATCGGCATCAGATACAAAACGCATCCCGAAACGGCAATTAACAATTAGGTTGTTATATGCTAAACCACGAGCAGCTTTTTCAAAATTGATGGAGCCGCCGCGGCCCGATTTTGTTTGGCGGAAACCGCAGTTCACCATGGTGTTGTTATACATGCTTACATTACATTGCACGCCGGAACTGCCCGAATCTGAAGCTTTTAGTGCGTTGGTTGCCGCGCCTATCAGCAAGTTGTAAGCAATATCGCCAACAGTGCCGCTTTTCATGTTAAAAAACTCGCCGCCACCCTGACCGCAAAGCTCGAAGGTGTTGCGCATAACGCTGATCTTACCACCTACCACGCGGATGGCATCATCCTTACTGCCAAATATCCATGAATCTTCGATGATGAAATTGTGTTTGATGCTGCCAAAGTAGATAATATATCGCGGATCGCCTGCGGCGTAAATTGCAGGGTCGTTATTACTGCCCGATGGGCCGCCTGCCATTTCCAGGTGCGTCCATTTCAGGATGAGGTCGCCACCTGTTGGTGCTGCATTAGTTGGTGTAGCCGCCGACGGCGAGCATACAATACCGCCCCAATAGCCTTTAAAAACGTTGCTGTAATCGCCGGTTGCTGCCTGTGCATGTACATCTGCGGCGGTAGCAATGGTGATGTAGTTTGGTGCTTCTTTGGTACCCAAGCTTATCATAGTGCCGTGGTTGATGATCTCCGGGCTGGTTTCGGCAGTTTTACCATCGCCAATGGCTATCAGTTTTACGCCCGCCTGCATTTGCAGGGTATCGCCATCGTTTATAGTAATATCGGTTTTAAAAAAATAAGTTTTGCCTGCCAGTAAGGTGCCCTTAATCGCTCCTTTCAGGGTATCGGTTGTGATGGGCTGGCTTATTTGGATCACCGCTTTGGATATATCCAGTGTTTCAGTTTTATGGCAAGCGTTTAATAACAGCAGGCTGCAAAACGCGGGTATTAGTATTTTAAATGCTTTCATCGTTGTGGTATATTATAATCTGTAGCGTAAGCCCAGTATGTAGTAACGGTTATAGTTGTCGCGGCGAACAAAGGCGTTCTCGCCCGGCTTTTGGAACTCCGAAGAAACAGTTACACTGGTTGGGTAAGGCCTTCTTACCTCCAACTCGTATGGCGTGTTTAGCAGGTTAGTTGCTTTAAAGTAACCGTATAAGTTTTTAAACAGCCTTTTCTCGGTCGAAAAATCAAGTGTGGTGAAGCTTTTTTGCCATACGTCGTTATCCAGGTAACCCGATACCTGGTTAATACGCGAGCCTGTATAAACTAAGGATAGCTGTGCATCTAAACCGGCTTTGCCGTCCTTGTACAAGAACGAGAAGTTGCCGATGTGCTTAGACTGCCCCTGTAAGGGGCGGGTTTGGTTCTCTAAACGATTAGTAACAAAACCATTGCCGTCGCGGTATGCAAATAGTTTGCTCGTCGTTATCTTCGAATCGGTGAATGTGTAATTCAAGCGGACACCAAATTTGCTGACGTATTTAGTAGCCTCTAACTCAAAACCATAATTATGTGCAGTACCGAAGTTTTGTGGCTGCAATACAATATTGGTACTTGTGCCACCGGTACCGTTTTGCTGCCGTACCAGGGCGGCTTCGATAGGGTTTTTTATTTCTTTGTAAAATGCACCTACCAATAACTGGCCCAAATCTTTGGGAAAAAGTTCGTAACGCAAATCGAAGTTTTCTGCCGTGGTGCGTTTTAGGTACGGGTTGCCCACTTCATCGTAATCGGCATCCGCGTCGCCCGTAGTATGGGGCACTACCTCGTAAAAGTTGGGGCGGCTAATGGCCGAGTAATAGGTTAAACGCAGGTTTTCCTTATCGCTCAGCATATATTTGAAACTCAGGCTTGGTA
>CBFGNE010000285.1:0-5619 GCA_965649995.1 uncultured Mucilaginibacter sp. | reverse complement strand
AAACGACCACCGGTGGCAATATGTTTTAAAAAAAAACTTATAAAAGCTTTAACAATTGTTTATAAACCTCAACAGCGATTCCCCCCCCTTTACATTGTAGTATTCTTTTGTCTGCGGCAAATGAGTTAATAAGCACTATTCCTTTTTGATTGAATTTACAAATGGCTTAACGTCTTGTTCTGCTGGACTATAAAAGCCAATCCCTATTGTCTTTTCTTTGGAGGATATCATGTAACTATACGCAATTCTCATATTATTATTTGAAGTCCTTCGATATTTAGATTCCATAAATTTAAAGCCTGCGATGCTTCCCATCTTTGAGCCAACGTAATACGTTGAATCATTAATATTGGGCTTTGAACTTGATAACGATCGTTCGTGGTCAATCACAAAGTAGAAAGAATTGGAATCTATAGGTACATAAGGAGTAATCTTTGAAACGATAATAAATTTGTATGGATTCAAGGTGTCAATCAGCAGTTCGCCCGGACCCGACAGGAGCCACTTCGTCAACTCATCTTTAATCTTTTCCTGAGTTTGCTGATGTACAATACGATGTATGTTGTTTTTATCAGCCAGCTTATACGAATTCGGCAGTTTAATAACCGCTCCAATTTCTTTTAAATTATAATTCATAAGGTTACCTTTCTCCTGGCAGCCCATAAGCATACAAGAAAAGGCACCAATTAGAATGTAAAGACTATTCTTCATGTTTATAATGAGCGTAATGCTTTTTAATTGTGAACAGGAATAGCCCTGTTTTAAAGCATGTAAAATACATATAAATTGCTTTGATTTATCAAGAAATCTTACTACATTTGCAGCCCCGTAATAGCGGGTATTTAATTAAAAATCAAAGTATAACAATGCAACAGTACGAAATCGTGATCGTTCTAACCCCGTTGTTGTCGACTGAAACAGCTGCAGAGGCAATTGCCAAATACAGCAAAGTTTTAACCGACAACGGAGCCGAAATTGTCCAGGAGGATAATTGGGGTTTGAGAAAACTTGCGTACCCTATTCAAAAGAAGACTACAGGGTAC
Source organism: uncultured Mucilaginibacter sp. (assembly GCA_965649995.1). GTDB lineage: Bacteria > Bacteroidota > Bacteroidia > Sphingobacteriales > Sphingobacteriaceae > Mucilaginibacter. Next base: position 4,576 of record CBFGNE010000285.1, on the reverse strand, counting down.
TATCACTTAACTGAATTCAGGGCTCCCGGTGATGTAATTAACAAAGTGGAAGTTGAGCTAAGGCGCGATGAGCGTGTTTTGCGCTTCCTTACCATTGCGCTGGATAAACATGCAGTAGCATACAATGAGAAAAAACGCAGCGGTGCCTTTAACAAGAAACCTGCGGCTAAAGCGGAGGAAAGCAAATAATGGCAAACGACCAAATTAAATACGTTACCGCCCCCAAAGTGGAGGATAACCGTAAAAAATACTGCCGTTTTAAAAAGAATGGTATTAAGTATATCGATTACAAAGACGCTAACTTTTTGCTGAAGTTTATTAACGACCAGGGTAAAGTATTACCTCGCCGTTTAACAGGTACTTCATTAAAATTCCAGCGTAAAGTGGCCCAAGCTGTTAAACGTGCACGCCACATTGGTTTATTACCTTACGTTACAGACTCATTAAAATAATCAGGAGGTTTACAAAATGGAAGTTATTTTAAAACAAGATGTAAAAAACCTGGGCGATAAAGACGATGTAGTAAACGTTAAACCAGGTTATGGCCGTAATTTCCTTATCCCTAAGGGTTATGCCATATTAGCCACAGAATCTGCACGTAAAGTATTGGCAGAAAACCTGAAACAGGCTCAATTTAAACAAGATAAAATACGCAAAGATGCTGATGCTATTGCTGCTCGTTTGGAAGGTGTTAAACTTACCATCGGCGCTAAAGCAGGCGAAAGCGGCAAAATCTTCGGTGCTATCAATACCATACAGGTAGCTGATGCATTGAAAAAAGAAGGTTTTGAAGTTGACCGCCGCCGCATCACTTTTGACCAGGAGCCAAAATTTGTTGGCGAGTACGTTGCAAACGTAAACCTGCATAAAGAAGTAAAAGTTCAGGTACCTTTTGAAGTAGTAGCTGAGTAATTTAGACTGATTTCGGATTTCGGATGTTCAATTTCGGATTTTGAAAAACGTTTAGAACCATAAAAAAGGAGTTTTGCTAAGCAGAACTCCTTTTTTGTTTTATAGATTAGCATCACAAATGGCACGTACTCAATCTTCCAAAAAATCCACTTCCAAATCAAAATATCGCGGTTCTAATTCAAAAATTGGCGGGGTTCTCCGCCTTGCCTTCCGCATCATTAAACTGGCGATTATTGCCTTTGTAGGGCTTAGCCTTTTTGGGGTGATCCTCTTCCGCTTTGTAAACCCACCCTTTACCTGGCTGATGATACAGCGCGGTTTTGAACGTAAAGCCGCCGGCAAGGAATGGAAAATTGACAAGCAATGGGTTGATTTTGAGGATATTGCCGACCCCATGAAACGTGCCGCAGTTGCCGCCGAGGACCAGACTTTTTTGGAAAACCACGGTTTCGATTTTAACGCTATTCAGAAAGCTATACAAAAAAATGCTAAAAGTAAAAAACTGATAGGCGGTAGCACCATTACTCAGCAAACCGCCAAAAACGTATTCTTGTACCAGGGGCGCTCGTTTGTACGGAAAGGTTTAGAAGCCTGGTTTACAGTACTTATAGAGATCTTCTGGAGCAAAAAACGCGTGATGGAGGTGTACCTTAACGTAATAGAAATGGGCGACGGCATTTATGGTATCGAAGCTGCTTCGCAGGCATATTTTCATAAACCGGCGTCGAAGCTTACCAACAGGCAGGCGGCGGCTATCGCGGTGATATTCCCGAGCCCGCTGAAGTGGTCGGCAACTAAGCCTACGCGGTATTTGAAGCACCGGCAGTATCTCATCAGGGCTAATATGCGCAGGCTGGGGCCGCTGGAGTTTTAGTACATTTTTGCACAAATCATCCCGAAAAAATCGGTGCTTTTCTTCAAAAATCGGAGGAAATCGGAAAAAATTTGCGCTTTTGACGCGCTTAAAATCAGTACTATGTTGGCGACGAAAAAACGGCATTTTTTTCCGGCTGTTGCCAACCTGTTTGGGGTATCTATAAAAAAATTTCTTACACTTATGGTGACAACATTTCGGCTACTTATATTTCCAGTGCCTTGTTTTTCCTTCGCTTATCCATTCCAACCCTTCCTTTAAACGCTTCTCGCGGGTGGCCTCGCTTTTGGCATCTTCAAACCAGGTGATGTACTCCTTTTTCTGCGATGGGCTGAATTTTTCGAAGTACGCCTTCGCCTCTGGCATCCCCTCCAACAGCTCTGCTAAATAATCCGGGGTATCCATAACCACCGCTACTGGTTTGGGCGCAGCCGCTTTTTTTGCCGCCGGCTTAGCTGCTTTTAATGCGCCCTTTTGAGCCATGGCCTGGCGGATGTACCAAATCAGCACATCATCATCCGGCAGGTCGGTAAGGGTAAACAGCTTGCCTATGCTGCCGGCCGCTTCGCCGCCCTCCGTGTGTAAGATCTGGTGCGGATCGGGCAGCAGGTCGGCTTTCCAGAAACCGAAGCCGGCATGTTGTTTAAAGGCCATCATAAAACAAAGCACGCCGTTGTACTCAAAAAATGGGGCACTCCATTTCATCGTCTCGGTTATCTCGGGCGATGCGCGGTGCACCAGTTGGCGCAGGTGGGTTAAAATAGGTTTTGCAAAATCTGCGGCTTTCTCTATATAAGCATCTACCCGGCTGTCGTATTGTTCCATAATTGAGGTTTATACAAGTAAAAATATAAAAAAGGCCGCGGAAACAAATGCCTGCATGCATTATATTTATAAGCAATTAAAGCCATGGACAAAGCAAAAACAACCCAACAGCCGTCAACCCACATAATGAGTAAATTCATCGACATTAATGATCGCAGTGCCTTGAGAGATGCCCTTGCAAAACTTAGCGCCGCAACCAAACCTGTATGGGGTAAAATGACAGCACGGCAAATGGTAGAGCATTTGATAGAGCAGGTAGAATATACTAATGGCAAAAAAACAGCCACGCTGGATGTGCCACCCGAAGATGCCGAAAAAGGCAAACAGGCCTGGGTTTACTCAGATATCGAAATTCCACGAAATGTATTTTTGAAAGTGCTCTCAATAGATTACCTGTACCCAAGCCTGCAAACGGCCATCGAACAGCTATTTAAGGAGCTGGAAGGTTTTGACAACTACTTCCGTACATCCGGCGCAACCATCATCCACGGCGGTTTTGGCCCTTTAAACCACGCCGAATGGCTGATATGGCATGGCAAACATTTTACCCACCATTTAAAACAGTTCGGGCTAATTTAATCTCTTATGGCAGCAACAAATACAGGTGCTACTTAAATTCCTCAAAAGCAAAATTATTGTACATTTGGAAACCATTGTAACCCTATGTTAAAGTGTACTATACGCTTGCTGATCATTTTTTGCACTGCCGCCGTATGGCTCAGCAGTTGCAAGCTGGACGCGCCCGTATATCCCGATAAGGGCCTGGTTCCCGATACGGTAGATACAGATACCATACCGCCGGTTGTTGTTGATGATGGCACCAACCCGCCTACCGATGCAACTTACACTATACCAATCGGCGCTGTTAATACCATCGTTTTCCAGGTAGATGGCGGCGAGACCGTTACCCTTGAGGGTGCTACTGCTGATGTATCACCAGTAGGATCAGTTGCAACTTCGGGCTATACCAGCCTGCTTGCCGGGCAGCCCGACCCGGAGATAAGCGTTCAATTAAACTTTAGCAATATTATTGAGGGCGAATATGCCAACGACCTGTTAGGGCTAATATACCAGGGCCTTAAACTAAGCGATGACGGCAGCGGGAAGGTAAAGGCAACAACGTTTAAAAAGATTGGCAACTCATACCACATCCGGGGGTATTTTAAAGTAAATGCCACTAACGATAACGATGGCATTAAGCACATGGTTGTTGGCTCGTTTAATATTGCGCAATAAGGCTAACCGCGCAGCAAACTTTTGAGGCCCGGGTGCGCCTGCGAGGCCAGGAATTCGGTAATAGAAAATTCTGCCAGCTTGTGGATATAGAAGGGGTCCTGCGCAATTATCTTTTCCAGTATTTCTTTCGAATCTGCCTGGGCAACAATAATGCCACCGGTACGCGGCACCTTCCTGCCCGACACCAGGAACACGTCCGCCTCGTAAAACTTCTTCAGGTATTTTACGTGGGCAGCCACGTGTGCATCTAATTCTTCTAGCGGGACTATGTAGTGGAGGTTGATTACGAACATTGCTATGTATACAACTCCTTAACCAGTTCTATTAGAAATTTTTTATCAACGCTACTTTCATCTGATTTGTCGTAAAGAGTAACCATGTTAATCGTAACCTCAGCATTTGTTTGCGTTACCAAATAAGTGATTATCCGATAACCACCACTTTTACCTTTTAACTTACTTTTGATTGCTAACCTTACTTTGTAAAGTCCACCACCCAAGTCTGAGCCTTGCCTTGGGTTTGTTAAAAGGTTTCTTTCCAATTCCTCTAAGTCTGCCACAACGGAAGCATGCCGCTTCCTTAAAACCTTGGCCTTTCGAATAAAAACTTTCGAATAAATTATAGTATTTGCCACTATATATCTTTAAGCGACAAAGGCTGCATGTTACCCAACTGCATCTCTTTAATTTCTTTTAAAGCTGTAGCAATTTCCGCAGTAAGGGGGCTTAC
>CBFGNE010000284.1:0-5629 GCA_965649995.1 uncultured Mucilaginibacter sp. | reverse complement strand
TATCGTTTTTCTTGTATTGTCCATAGTCATTCACCGTAAAATCTAAAACATCTGCAAGCTCTTTCGGGCGGCTTATTTTATAACTTATCTGCCCCTGTATGTTTACAGATTGGTAATCGTTTGTAGATTCAGCGAAGATAAAAGGCAGGTCGTTGCTGCCCATTGGGATAGCCACAATGGAGCTATTTGGCGCAAAGTAGAAGAATGAAAGCCCCCGACCCTCCCGTTTTATTGCTCCATTCTTAAAATGGATCACATAGGTCATCGAGTCGAATTTGATGTGCTGTATCCCAAACATAATAAGGTTTATTTTAGGTTAATAGGCTTTATATGCATTAAGCGCCCGTGTATATTTTGTACTAATATAGGTTTAGCGAGCATCAAATGCAATACCTGCATTGGTTTTAACAAATATATCAGCATCGCGCTTGCAGGTTAGTTAGCGGCTTTCCAGTAAGTATTTCTCCAGGTGCGCCGTGCAGCTTCGCTCAAAAAAGTCCAGGCAACAATGCGGCTAACTTTTTGGCCCTGTGCCATATCGATAGTCTTTACCTCAAGCGCTTTAGCTTTGCCCAGGGCACGGTAAACCGCCGCCAGCGTGTCTTTTTTTGACACAAGGGTAGAGAACCAAAGCACCCTATCGGCAAACAGCGTGCTTTGGTCAACCATGTTACGGATGAAGGCTACTTCGCCGCCCGGGTACCAAAGCTCGTTATTTTTACCGCCGAAATTTAATTGGGGCTGTTGCGGTTTACCATTGTGCAAATTCTTTACTTTTTTGATAGCGCTCTCCTGCGCCTCCTTAAGCGAAGCATGGAAGGGCGGGTTACATATCGTTATATCAAATATCTCTCCTTGCGTAATGGCGCCTTTAAAAATATTGGCCTTATTGCTTTGCGGGCGTATTTTTATGTGGTTGCCCAAAGCGGGGTTTAATGATGCAATCTTGTTGGCAGAGCGGATAGCTTCGGCATCGGTATCGGTGCCGGTAAACTGCCAGCCGTAAACGCTGTTGCCTATAAGCGGGTAAACGCAATTGGCGCCCACGCCCACATCCAAAACCCGAACGCCTTTGCCGGTAGGTACGGCACCATTATTGCCTTCGGCCAGCAGATCGGCAATGTAGTGGATATAATCTGCCCGGCCAGGTATTGGCGGGCAAAGGTAGCCTGCGGGGATATCCCAGTAGTTTATATTATAAAAGACTTTCAACAACGCCCGGTTGAGCTCTTTAACCGCTTCAGCATCAGCAAAATCAATCGATTCAACTTCATACTGGTTTAGCCTTACAAATGGCCGCAGCGTTGGCGATGCTTTTATCAGCTTTTCAAAATCGTAGCCCGCGCGGTGCACATTGCGGGGATGGAGACTTTCTTTTTCGGCGGGTTTTTGTTTTTCGGCAGATGGCATATTGGGTGTATCGATGGCGCAAATATCGGCATTTATTTGACCTTATAGCATACGAGTACAAACTGCGCATTTTTGTTTTTTTGATGCAAAAACCGCAATTTTCCCGACAAAAATCGGTGGATTTCTGTGTTTTTCTGTGCTTTTTCTACGCAAAAAAGCACATTGGCAAGCCGGGTGTTTTTTATCTTTAAAAACCAAAGGTATCGCGACGGGAAGGGTTGCGGCAGCCTTAAGCCGCTCCTCATTTTTAGTATTTGACAACATCAATTTTAACCGGTCCCAATAGCCCCGAGGATTGCAGGCCACCCTTCGGGTCCGGGCCCCAAAGGACCGAAGTTGGGCGCGTACCGGCGGGCATTAAAGCATCGCCCACCAACCTGTTCACCCAATTGTTTACCACCTTAATTTCGAGCTTATTTTCTCCCGACTTAAGGGCTTTTGTTATATCCACGCGGTATGGCGGTGTCCAGGCGCCACCCATTTCTACGCCGTTTACAAACACTTTTGCCAGTGAACGGGCCAGACCCAGATCGATAATATAATTTGCGCCCTTTTCCAGCCTGCCAGGTTTAAACGTAGTGCGGTAATAGGCAGTGCCCGAGTAGTATTTAATGCTGTCGTTATTGCTTTTAGCCCAATCGGTTAAGGCATCAAATTTTACAGGCGCAGCAGGGCCGCGCATGGCCTTGTCAAAGCTTACCATCCAGGGTTGGGTAATGCTTATCGTTTTTATGGCATCAGGGTAATTTAAGCGTGTGGCATCGCCTGCACCGGCCGGTTTCCTGAATATTACAAAAGCACTCTCTAAGGGCGCAAGCTGCATTGGCACAACCGTTGTTGTAGCTGTTTGGCGGTATGAGGGCAAATCGCGTGTGCTGCCTGATATGGCGTCCCACAGTTCCGGGCTTTTGCCTGTAGTGCGGAATTCGGCGTCAATTGTTACCGGCGTATCGTTTTGGTTCGATATAAAATAAAGGTCGCCCTCCTGTAACTGCCTATGGATAAACAAGACCGATTCGCTTTTAGTGACCTTAACATCAGGTATCACTTTTACCAGGTTTAGTGCCTCCTGCATTTCCATACCGCTTATCACCATGCCTTTGCCGTAGCGGTTAATTTTGGTTGTTGTACCGTCAATCTTCCCCCACAGTTCGGCTGCCATGGTTTGCACCAGCTTATCTGAAGCCGGGTAATCCTTTAAGCTTGGCGAGCGCGATGGCCTCGGCCCTAAAACTACCGCGCCTTGCTGTACCAGGTCCTTTATCTTCGCTAATACCTCGGGGCGCATGGTTTTTAACTTCGGCAAAACGAGTATGCTGTAACTGATGCCATTCGGCAGGGTTAACCTGCCGTTTTTTACCGTCAGTTTTTCTTTGATCACCTCCCTGTTAATATAATCGAATGAGTATCCCGCAGGCAAAGCAGGATCAGTCACCCCTGTCATTTTAGGAGCATCCTCGCCTATAAAATACGCCACATCTGCAACATACTGCCCTTGCTGTAGCATCAGGTTACAGCGTTTCAGGTATTTCATCAGCATGTCCATGTCAAAAAACCAGGTGTTAAAGCGGTTAAACTCTACCCCAAACCATGCCGTTAAGCCCGGCGCAGTGTTTTCAACCGGCTGCTGTATATATACGTGCAACAGCGTACTGTTTATCCCTTCGGTAAAAAACCGGTCGCCCCGTTTTTTAAACATGGCCGGGTAGCGCCCGAAAGGGGCACCGGCAGCCGTAAAGGATTCTGCCGACACTTTTATCTTACCATAGATATGCGCGGAAGATGAGGCTGCGCGGTTCTCGATATCGCCCAGATCGCCCTCGCTCCAAAACTCGCCACCTACCTCATCCGACTGCCCGCCGTACTGCAAAAACTCGCCGGGGTAGCCCCAATGACCGTAATTTTCCAGCCAGGTAGTTAAGCCATTTTTATGGCTGATCTCGCGTAAGCCGCCTACGTATTTATATGAAACATCATCGGCAATCAGCCTCCTCAGGTCCCATAAAAACCGGTCGGACAAATCCTGGCTGCCCACAACCTTGCCCTGCAAGGTGGGCAGGTAGGGTATAGGGTCGTAATTATATGCCTGCTTAAATTCCGCAACCAAATTATCCGTCCAGTTTTGGCTGCCGGTTTCGTAGCTATCCTGCACCACCACTTTCCAGGTTTTGCGGTCTTCGGCAGGGATGCGTTTTAATATCTGCCCCATAAAGGCATCAAAGTGGGCGGCGGCGTGCTCTGTGCTCATTTTATCCACCTCCAACCCCTGGCCTTCGGGTGGCGCCGGGGAGTTGGTAACGTTTGTTGGCGCCATGCCTGTGCGTTCTATAACCCAATTGCCTGCGGGCACGTTCCAGTTTAGGGTGCCATCGGCTGCCATGGCTGTTGATATATCCATCACCTTTGCCGGGTCGATGGCGTAGCCTGATGCCTCATTGGGTTGCGGCGCCCATTGGTATGCCGTCCAAAACGGATGCGGGGTGGGCCACATTTTGGCAAGCGATTTTTCCATGTAATTCTCTACCATCGGCACAGCCGATAATTTCAACTCTGCTATGCCCGAATCGGAGGTAACTTTAGTAAATATGATGCGGAAGTTTTTAGCAGTAGTGGCCGGTATAGATATGATGGCGGGGCCATAAGGGGTAAAGCCCGTGTTGAGTTCTGGGTTGCTGCGGTCGATTGCAAAATGCTTTACAGTAACATAGCTGCCGTTTGTATTAGCCTGTATATCGCCCTCCATAAAAACAGCCTTTTTTGTTGTGTTTATCACCACGGCGCGGGTGGTATACGGGCTTTGGGTATTTATATCGACGGAGAATTGCTGCCCGCCTTTTAGGGCTATCGCGGTTTGCTCATTGCCATCAAACAAATTACTTAATGAATCTACTGCCGGGATTGATGTAAACTTAGGTTTTAGTGCGCTAATATCTGTAGTGTAGTCAGCCGTTACGGGGTAGGCTATCACCTTTACATCCTGGAAATTTTCCTTTGGCTTTTCCAGCTTACGGTCCAGCAATACCGGCCCTTTAACCATTATTTGCGATGAGGTTAAATACCGCATGGCCTGCTGTGGTTTTACCCAAGGCCCGCCGGACTGGCTCCAGCCGGGGCTATTAAATATGCCTATCTCAATATTTAAACGGGTAGCGGTTTTAAGCGCGGTGTGCAATATATCCCACCATTCGTCTGATAGCATTTTCACTTTGCCGTAAGGCACATTATCTAACCCGATGTTGCCAATGAATGCGCGGTTTATTCCCACCTTTTTCATGGCCTCGAGGTCCTTCACCACGCCCTCTTTTGAGATATTGCCGGAGATCCAATACCAGTAAACACTCATTTGTACAGAGTCGGGAATGGTTAAAAAGCCCGTTTCGATAGCTTTGAACTTTGCCGAATAATAGGGCGCTGCCGTACCGACCGGCTTTTGCTGCCCGTGCAATTCGGTCATTAAAAAGCACAACGGAACTAAATAAAAGCAGAGTTTCTTTAACAACATTTATCTATAAATTAAAATGGGGATGCAAAAACGAGGCTATAGCGATGCCCTTTTGGTGTAATAAAACGGCACCTCTATCTTGCGTTTAGTGCTTTCTAAGATCATACTTGCAGCCACTGCGCCCATATATTTAAAATCGGTAGATATGGTGGTGATGCCGTTTAACAACACCTTTTTTACCGGCGTTTCGTTATACGAGATAACGCCCACATCCCTGCCTGCTTTAAACTTGTATTCTAAAAGCCGTTCCAGCAGCGTTACCAGGTCATCCTCCATCAGGTTGATGAATACCTCGCCTTTGTTTATTGGCACGGTGTTGATATTGCTTACCACCTCGTGGTTAAAGGCGTACTGCTGGCAAAAATGCTTGAAGCCTGTTATAATTTCTACCGGGAAATAGGTTTGCTCCGGGAAGATGAGTTTTATGGTGTGGTATTTACTAAGATGCGTACGTGCTTTATATAAGGCATCGTAAATGTCTTTTTCAAAATTCTCGTATACCACGCTATACTCGCCCGTAATTCCGGGGATATTTTTATCCAGCAGTATCAGCTTATCCTTGGGAATGGCGTTGATCACCTCGTTGGCATTTTGGCCACCTTCAATAAAATGAGGGATGATGACGTAATGCGAATAGTCTTCTTTTTTAGACTGCAGCAGCTTTTTAAACAAATTAAAATCGTTGTTGTAAATATAAAAATCTATAGTGGCAGTGGA
>CBFGNE010000283.1:0-5631 GCA_965649995.1 uncultured Mucilaginibacter sp. | reverse complement strand
TTTAAAACCGCTCATAAAAATTAAACAGCTGAAATTCAACTACTTGTAAAAACGGTTGAATTTTGGCATATACCGAATCATTACAATATCACTATGACACCGAACACCGACACAAAATTGACCGCCCTTTGGGAAGGATGCCTAAAGAACGACAGGAAACAACAGGAGCAGTTGTATAGAATGCTTGCTCCAAAGATGCTTGCTGTTTGTATGCGCTACGCAAAAGATAAAGATGAAGCGCAGGATATACTGCAGGAAGGGTTTATAAAAATGTTTAAAAACATGAATAACTACCGTGGCGAAGGAAGCCTGGAGGGATGGATACGCCGCATTATGGTACACAGCGCTATCTCGCGTTACCGCAAAGCCAAAACTATGGTATTGGTTGATGATTTTGCAGAGCAGAACATCCCGGTTAGCAGTAGCTACAATGCCAATGGGTTGGAAGCACAGGAACTGATGAAAATGGTGCAGGAACTGCCGAAAACTTACCGGTCGGTATTTAATATGTACGCCATAGAAGGTTATTCGCACCAGGAAATAGGCAGCAGTTTGGGCATGTCAGAGTTATTATCGCGCACTACGCTGCACCGCGCCCGTGCTATTTTAAAAGACAAGCTGAATAGCCTTGCAAACAGAGAGCGCCACTGCCTGGCAGGTTAACCGATTCCCCCCGAAGGTTAATTTGATAACATGATTTATTGATTACCCTGGCAAGCCCGCCAGCCTAATCAGTAAATCAATATCAGCGGCGGGCTCCCCACGCGTCGATGAACAACCTCCCTCAACTCTTTATCGGTAAAAAACACACACAAAATAGTTTGCCCGGCTATTTATTGTCGCATGCTTTGTTTTTATTTTTATACAACCATAATTTGTATTTATGAAAGCAATGAAATTCATCAGAAGCGGGCCTCAGCTGCCGGTAAAAAACCTTGCCGAAACTATTGGCTGGTACCGCGATATTTTAGGTTTTTATGATGAATTGCAGTTTGGCGCGGTTGATGGCGGCATAAGGCGAGATGAGATGCAGCTGCTTTTTGCTGAGGATGCCGGGTTCGCCGCCGAAATAAACAATACTGCGCACCGCCTTCCCTTAATGTGGTTTGTAGAAAATATTGAGGAAATTTTTGCAGAGTTTAAGCAAAAGGGCATTGCACTGGCAGATGAGTTAAGGGTGCATCCTTACGGCTTAAAAGAATTTGCTTTTATAGATATCAACGGCTATTATATAAGAGTTGCCGAAAGCGTAGCAGGCGAATAAAGATATGCTTCAATAAAATTAAAGATTTGCAGTAATTGTTTGTTAACGCTACAAGTGTTTAATTATGAACAAATTCATCATCGCCATAAAAAACCTGGATATTGAAGCCATTGAAAGGCTGCTTGTAAAAGAACCACAATGGCTTAGCTGGGTCGAAGAGGATGGCAAAAATGGCCTGCATTACTTAGGCGGCGTACCCATTGCCAACCGCCCGGGAAAAGAAGAGGCAAGCCTGGGCATACTAAAGTTATTCTTAAAAGGAGGCTTGGATATCAACTCCATCCATCGGATAAAGGATGGATGCGGCTATTTCCCCGCCACGCCGCTTTGGTATGCCTATACGCGTGGGCGCAACAAAGCACTTTACACCTGGCTTCTGAATAATGGCGCTAACCCGGCCAACTGTATGTTTGCGATTGCCTGGTACGATGATGCAGAAGCTGCGGAGTTGTTTAAACATCATGGAGCTGATATTGACGATGCCAGTATTGGCGAAACACCATTGCTGTCCGCAATTAACTGGAAAAAATTTAAGGCTGCCGAGTGGTTTCTAAAAAACGGAGCAAACGCGAACGCGGCTGATAAGGATGGCAATACCTGCCTGCATTGCGCGGTAAAAAAGAAATACCCTGCGCAAATTATTGCACTGCTGCTACAGTATGGTACCGATAGCGATCAAATGAATAAAGCGGGTGTATCGCCAAAAAGCATGGCCCGGCAGCAACGCCCACCTATATTAATGGCGCTTTTTAATAAAGCCATATCATAATAGCAACTTAACATACCGGTTAAACTAAGCCCGTAGCTTTATAGTATCAAAAAAACAAAACTATGGAAGCGGGATACAGCACAATAGACCTGGTTATGCTGGCGATAGCCGGATTTATCATTTGGATGGTAATGCGTACCCCTAAAGATAAAAGCGCATTGGGGCAGTTAAAATCAAGCTATAAGTCGCGGCGAAAAGGCCGCAGGAACCAGCCGGCGCATTTTTAAATGGACATTTATGGTACCTAATTGGGATGTTACGGAGCCTTATGATATCGGGCGCAAGGTTAAGGTTGCCTTTTTTGCGGAGATTTTAACCGAAGGGCTTGATGGGGCAGTGCGCACCATGTACCAGCTTATTAGCCGGATAGATACCGCACGGTTTGATTTTTTATTTATTTATGGCGACGGGCCCGGCAGCATTAAGGGCTTTAAAAGCCTGAAGGTACCATCGTTAAACTTGCCGGTAAACGCCGGCTACTCCTTAGCATTGCCTGTATTTGCGCAAAGCAGGCTAAAAGATGCCTTGCAGCAATTTGCGCCGGATGTGGTGCATATTGCCACACCATCGTTGTTGGGTAGGTTTGGGTTAAACTACGCTGTGCAAAACGGGCTCCCCGTCATTTCCATATATCACACCCATTTTATTTCTTATATCGATTATTACTTTAAACACACGGCCTTCCTGATAAGCAGCATGAAACAATTAATAGCTGCAAACTATAAGATTTTTTACAACCAATGCGATAAGGTGTATGTCCCTTCGGAAAGCATGAGGGCAGAATTAGGGGGTATGGGTATTGCGGAGCACCGTATGCAGCTATGGCAGCGGGGCATCGATACCAAACTATTTTCGCCGGATAAAAAAAATAAAGGGGCGCTTCAAAAGCTTACAGGAAACAACAATCCAACAGTGCTTTTTGCAAGCAGGCTGGTTTGGGAGAAAAACCTCGAAACGCTTTTTAGCATTTACCATTATTTGCAAAAAACCGGGCTTGCCTTTAACTTTTTAGTGGTGGGGGATGGCTCTGCACTAAAGGCCTGTAAACTGCAAATGCCCGGGGCTATTTTTACAGGAAAGGTTAACCACGCACAATTGGCGGTGCTATATGCATCTGCCGATGTATTTTTATTCCCATCCGTATCCGAAACGTATGGCAATGTAGTGCTGGAGGCAATGGCATCGGGCTTGCCATGCGTGATAGCTGGCGGAGGAGGCTCGGCCGATTTTATTGAGCACGGGGTAAATGGTTTTAAATGCGAACCCTATAACCCACGCGATTACGTGGAAAAAATATGCATTGTGCTGGCCAATGAAACACTTAAACAGCAGTTTGCGGAGGAGGGGTTACAGTATAGCAGCACTTTTAGCTGGGACGCGCTTGCCGCAATTTATTTTGATGACATAGTTGAATTGGCCGGCCATCAGGTGTTAGCCGCTGTATAGCTGAATGTTGTGTTAGGCTAAAGCCGTGCTGTTAACACTTACTTAACATAAAGGCCTTGTTATGGTAATGTACCCGTAACACTGGGCTAACACGGGGGTAATACTTTTGTGACGATAAATAAAGTCACGTGAAAAAAATAATATACGCAACCCTACTGTTTGTTATTACCACATTATCTGCAACCCCGCTACTGGCCCAAAATACCGGTAAAATTGCTGGTAAAGTAATTGATCAAAAAACAAGCGAAACCCTCATAGGCGCTACTGTAAGTATAGAAGGTACCACAAAAGGTGCTGCTACCGATGTAGATGGCCACTACGCATTAAGCGGCATAGCGCCGGGCCGTTACACTATATTGGTAAGGTATATTGGTTACCAGGCAAAATCAATTTCTGATATCGAAGTAAAAGCCGGTGTAGCTACACCGCTTGATGTTACCCTTGCACCATCAGCTACTACAGCACTAAACGAGGTAGTTATTAAAGCCACATACCGCCAGGAGTCGGTAACTGCGCTATATGCTATTCAAAAAAACAGCGTTTCAATATCTGATGGGATCTCTTCGGAACTTATCCGCAGATCTCCGGACAGGAACACCAGCGATGTATTGAAGCGTGTAAGCGGCACAACAATACAGGACAATAAGTTTGTAGTTGTACGTGGCTTAAGCGACCGTTACAACAGTGCCTCGTTAGATGGTGCGCCACTGCCAAGTACCGAGCCAAACCGTAAAGCGTTTTCGTTTGACATCGTTCCTTCGAGCCTTATTGATAATATCATCATCAACAAAACCGCAAGTCCCGACCTTCCCGGCGATTTTTCGGGCGGCAACGTGCAAATATTAACCAAAGATATCCCCGATAATAATTTTTTAACCGTGGGTATTGGCTACGGCTACAATACGCAAAGTACCTTTAAAGATTTCCGCTCAGGTTTCCGCAGCACAAGCGATTATTTTGGTTTTGATGACGGTAGCCGTAAACTGGTGAGTAATTTCCCAACTACAAACGAGGTATTAAACAATCAGGTAACAGGCAATCGTAATATTCAATCTATTAATAGCTTAAACAACGATTATAGCATATATTCTGCAAAGGCGCTGCCAAGCCAAAATTACCAGCTAACCTGGGGCCACGTTGCCGAGATTGGCAAAAACAAAAACCGTTTTGGTACTACTGTGGCATTAACCTACCGCAACACGCAAACCATAGTTCCGGATATGCAGCAGCAGTTTGATAACTATGATTACCACAGCGAGCAAAACAAATTCTCTACCAACGTTGGTGCCTTAGCCAACTTTGCATATAGTTTTGGCAAAAGCAAGATCACCTTTAAAAACTTGTACAACCGCGTGCTCGATGATCAGTTTACCTACCGCACAGGTTCTAATACAGGTACAACCTCGTCTGATAACAAGTTTTACGCATTCGACCTGTTAGAAAAAGGCTTATTAAAATCTACACTGGAAGGCGAGCATAGCCTGGGCAAAAAAACATCGAAAATAAAATGGAACCTGGGTTACAGCAATGTATTAAACGACCAACCAGACCAGAAAAAGGTTAACTATAAACAAAGTAACCCGGGCGAGCCGTATTATGCTACCGTTACCAGCCTTGGCAAAGAGAACGCCCGTTTATTTTCTCACTTAAATGAGAACATCTATTCTGGCAAAATTGATTATAACTTGCCTGTGAATTTATTTACGCAAAGCACACTTAAAGTGGGCGTTAGTTCTCAATACCGCGACAGGGATTTTAACGCCAGGTTTATTGGTTTGGTGATAGACCAAAACAATCAGCAGTACGATATTAATCAAATTTTACAGCGCCCTATACAAACCCTGTTTGGCCCAAGTTTAATAAAAGCGGGAATTTACGATCTTGATGAAATACCTAACCTTACAGATAGGTATACGGCAAACAGCTTAACTAACGCAGGTTATGCTATGCTGGATAGCAAGTTTGGCAAAAACGTGCGTATAGTATATGGGTTAAGGGTAGAAAAATTCGACCTTGACCTTGTTACCAGCGATCCTTTGCAGCCTAAAGTAAAGCTTAATAATACCGACTTCCTTCCATCGGTAAACTTTACCTATGCCTTAACGCCAAAAGCAAATTTAGCCCCCTATATTCCTAAACTCGTTCAGCGTTC
>CBFGNE010000282.1:0-5638 GCA_965649995.1 uncultured Mucilaginibacter sp. | reverse complement strand
GAAGCTATCACCACACAATTGGTAGACCTTGCCCGCAGCATCAGCAATAGTGTTTACCGGGTAAGTTCGGCGCAGCGTAAGGTACTGCACCTGGCTGCTGTATTTGCCTGCAATTTTACCAATCACCTGTATTCGGTTGCCGAAGGGCTGTTAAAGGAGCATACTATGAACTTTGATATGCTGCGCCCGCTGATATTAGAGACCGCAGATAAAATAAAGAAACATTTGCCTGCCAATGTACAAACCGGACCGGCTGTGCGTAAAGACGAGCAAACTATGCAGGCACACCTGCAAATGTTGGATGGCAAAACTGAATTGCAGGAAATTTACGTATCGTTAAGTCAGGATATTATCAAAAACAGTAACAGGGGTAACGGGGATAGTTAATTTTGTTACTTTTGCCAAAATGAATATTTTTAAAATAAAGATCAACTTTGAAGAAGCAGGCCACGATACTATCGAACTGCCTATCGCCGAAGGGGAATCTGTTTTGGACGTGTGCCTGGAAAACGGCATAGAACTACAGCACAATTGCGGCGGCGTATGCGGTTGCAGCACCTGCCATGTATATGTTAACAAGGGGATGGATAACATCCAGGAGATATCGGACAAGGAAGAGGATTTTATTGATAGGGCGGTAAACCCGCGCATTACATCGCGCCTGGGCTGCCAGTGCGTAATTATAGATGGCGATATAGAAGTTACCCTGCCCGATCAGTCTGGCTTTATGGGCCACTAATGATAAATTTGAACGAACACTCACAAGCAAGAAATGAACGACGATAAATTCGCCCTGCCAATACATTGGAATGATTACGAAGATATAGCCCTGAGCCTTTACGAAAAGTTTGGCGACGACTTTGGCGAATCGAAGATCTACCGCATCCGTTTTACAGAGCTGCTGGATTGGGTTTTAAGCCTGCCAAACTTTGCCGGTACCCGCGAAGAATCTAACGAAGGCCACTTGGAGCAAATACAAAGCGCCTGGGTGTACGAGTGGCGGGATAACCAATAGAAGTTAGAAAGGTTGGAGAAGTTAAAAAGTTGTAAGGTTGGAAAGTTGAAATGTTTTGAACCGGCAACGATTAAATTTCTAATCTGTGAAATCCATCCCTAATCGTGCAATCAAATAACAATCGGTGCAATCATAACATAATCGGTGTAATCACAAAAAATGGAATCCTTTTTAAATAAGCTTAAAGATATAACCACTTTTATTTTTGATGTGGATGGGGTGCTGACAGATGGATCGATCATGGTAACCGAAACTGGGGTGCAGAGCCGTTCTTTTAATATTAAGGATGGTTACGCCTTGCAGCTTGCTGTAAAAAGTGGTTACAATGTGGCGGCGATATCCGGCAGCAGGAGCAAGAGCGCACTGTTCCGTTTAAATAGCCTCGGCATTAATGATGTTTACCTGGGCGCCCACACCAAAACCGAGCGTTTTAAGATATACGTAGAAGAAAAGGCCATCCACCCCGGCAATGTATTGTACATGGCCGATGATATCCCCGACCTGGGTGTAATGAAAATCGTAGGCCTGCCGGTTTGCCCGGCCGATGCCTGTGAAGAGATAAAAGCCGTTAGTGCATTTGTTTCGCCCTACGCAGGCGGCAAAGGCTGTGTGCGCGACATCATCGAAAAAGTGATGAAGGTACAAGGCAAGTGGATGAACGAACAGGCGTATAGCTGGTAGGTTTAAGCCGAAAGCCTAAAGTCCAAAGCAAAAAGATGAGCACATTTCCACCAATTATTCTCGCTTCCAAATCTCCGCGCAGGCAGGAGCTTTTAAAGCTAATGGATATTGATTTCCGTGTGGTTTTAAAGGAGGTGGATGAATCGTACCCTGATGGGCTTTCGCCTGCCGAAATAGCCCTCTACATCGCCCAAAAAAAAGCTGAAGCATTTGATGAAGATATTACGGATGGGGTGGTGCTTACTGCCGATACCATTGTGTGTATTGAAGGCGAGATATTAGGCAAGCCGGATAATGCAGAGCACGCCGTTGAAATGTTGCATAAGCTAAGCGGCAAAGCACACCAGGTTTATACAGGTGTTTGCCTGCTGCATAAGCACCAGTACAATAAATTTTACGATATGTCGGAAGTGTTTTTCCGGAAGCTTACCGACGAAGAGATCAGCAGCTATGTGGCCGAATATCAACCATTCGATAAAGCAGGTTCCTACGGTATCCAGCAGCGCATCGGGCTCATCGGCATCGAGCGGATCAATGGTTCATATACCAATGTGGTGGGTTTACCTACAGAGAAAGTGTACCAGCAATTGATGAAGATTACTTCTTCCCAAGGAAACGTATAAACTACGTCATTGCCACGAAGCAATCTATACGCTTTGCATTGCGGCTTTGCATGACGGCTTATCCTGTGCAGAGATTGCTTCGTACCTTACAGCAATGACGTTGGGGTTAAGAATCCCTACAATTTCTTCCAGTTATTCTTCCGATTCACATCCGGCAGGGCGTTATCCGGGTCAACGGTTACACTTTCAACATCCTGGGTTGTGGGTATGGTGACAGTGGCCGCCTTTTGTTGTAGCCAGGTTTCTACCGGGAAATAGGTGCGCTTTTTGCTGCCGTCTTTCAATTTTACCTCAACGGTAAACGGCATAACCATTAATTCTTTATTGGCAATGGTTACTTTAATGCCTTTTGAATGGTCTTTATCTAGGTATTCGGCATCTATAAGCGCAATATCCAACTTGTAATTGTTGTAGAACCAACCTTTCCAAAACCAGGAAAGATCTTCACCAGCGCCGTTCTCCATCGAACGGAAAAAGTCATCGGGCTGCGGATGTTTGTATGCCCATTTGTGGATGTAGTTCCTGAAAGCATAGTCAAACCTGTCTTTTCCCAATATCTGCTCGCGCAGCAATATCAAACCAAAAGCAGGCTTAAAATAAGTGAAGGGGTGCCGGTATTTTTCGGAGATGGCATCCGGCGCGGTCATCATGCTGGGCGCCTCCGGGTCGGTAATAAAGGGGATGATCTCATCTGCCGGGTTGCCGCCGTTCTCGGCGTATTCGCTGTCGCGTTTAGGTGCATACTCGCCTTTGTTGAACATATCCGATGCATAAACATCAATAAAAGTGTTCAGTCCTTCGTCCATCCACGCAAAACGGCGCTCGTCGCTGCCAACGATCATGGGGAACCAGTTGTGACCAATCTCGTGCGCGGTAACCCAAAACAGATCTTTACCTTTATCGGTAATGCCATCAAACACAATACCGGGATATTCCATGCCGCCGGCTATACCTGCTTCGTTCACAGCAACCGGGTAGGGGTACACAAACCATTTTTCTGAGAAGTATTCTATCGAACCTTTCAGGTATTCGGTCGCGCGGCCCCATGCATCATTGCCGGCGCTTTCTACAGGGTAAACCGACATGGCCAGCGATTTTTTACCGCCCGGCAGGTTCACCCTTGCTGCATCCCAAATAAATGCTTTGGACGCCCCGAAAGCCACATCGCGCGTGTTCAACATTTTAAAATGCCAGGTAAGGTTGCCTTTACCTGCTGGCCGCGAGGATGGATTATTGACCTCGGCAGCACTGCGTATCATAACGGTTTTGTCGCTGTTTTTCGCGGCAGTTAACCTGCTTAGTTGCGTTGCCGTAAGCACTTCGGATGGGTTAACCAATTCGCCCGAACCCGCTACGATCATATCTGCAGGCAAGGTTACTTTGTAATCGATATCGCCGTATTCTAAATAAAATTCGCCGCTACCAAGGAAAGGGGCAGTGTCCCAACCGCGCGAGTCATCGTAAACGCACATGCGTGGGTAAAACTGGGCTATCTCGTAGATCTTACCGTTTTTGGTGTCGGTATAATCCGTCCTCCCGCCAAAATTACCGGGAATGGTGTAATGGTATTTTACGATGAAGTTGATCTTGCCGCCTTTTGGTGTAACCGCAACCGGCAAGCGTACCTGCATACGGGTGTCGGTAATTACATAGTTTAGTTTGGTAAGCTTCCCATTTTGTAGCATGAAAACCGACTCGATATTGTACCCGGTGGTATGATCAAGCGCTGTGAAACCTGTTACAAAGTTGGAGCGCGCGTCTTTTTTGTAAGTGTTTTGGTCCAGGTGCAGCCAGAGGTATTGCAGCGCATCGGGGCTGTTATTGGTATAGCTGATATTAGCCGAGCCGCTGATGGTTTTGCCGATGGTATCCAGCTTCACATCCAGTTGGTAATCCACCCGGTTTTGCCAGTATTTTGCCCCCGGCTCGCCATTGGGCGAGTGGAACTCGTTGCCTTTTTCGGTAAACGGCAGGGTAGAGAACAAGGCCGCCGGCTGGTAATTGCTGGTAATGGTATCGTTAGGGTTTTTCTTTTGCGCCTGCGCGGACAAAATAATAAGGGATAATACCGTTGAGAGGAATTTGATTTTCATAGCTGTAGGTAAAAAGCATAGCAAGATACAAAGCGCGGGCAATAAATTTATTTTTAGTTTGAAAAGAATGGCATTTGTTTATGGAATACCGGCCGCTGTTGCATCTTGTCAATAAAACTAACCGTTATGCAACGCATCAAACGCATTGATATCCCCCAGCCCTGCCATCAATCCTGGGATGAAATGACACGCGTTGGCCAAGGCCGGCATTGCCAAAGCTGCTGTAAAACCGTAGTTGATTTTACCACGATGAGTAACGCGGATATTATCGCGCATTTCGTTTCGCATAAAAATGTTTGTGGAAGAATAGGGGCAGACAAACTGGCCGCTATCAATTTCGATTTGACGGTAAAGAGCAAAAGGCAGTTTTCGTGGAAAGGCTTGATCGCACTAGCTACTCTAAGCATATTATTCCCTATTGTAGATGCAAAAGCACAAACCACCAAAGTTAAACATGCTACTGCCAAAAAAATTGCATCTAAAGAGCCCTTAATATTCGAGCGAGCAAAAGAAAGGCTCTCAGCGCGTGCGCCTGTAAAGATTGAAATTGCTGTTTCGCCTAACGGTACAGTTGTGCCGGTAAAACTGGACATAAAAACTGAGCCAGCACACACAATGTTGGGGGGGATGGTAGCAGGAGTGAAGGTAAGCTCTGTTTACGAATGGTGGCGGGATGAGTTAATCCGCATATTTTAATATAAACCTTTTAACAATAATATTCTAAAACCCGCATACTATGCAACGCATCAAACGTATCGATATCCCCAAACCCTGCCACGAATCCTGGGATGCAATGACACCAGTTGAGCAAGGCCGGCATTGCCAAAGTTGCTGTAAAACCGTAATTGATTTTACAACCATGCCCAATGCCGATGTTATCGCATATCTGTCATCGCACAAAAACACCTGTGGGCGTATAACCGGCAGTAAAATGGCATCAGTTAATCACGACCTGGAAGTTCAACACAGGAAGCGTTTTACCTGGAAGGGATTTATTGCGGCAGCTTCACTGAGTATGTTGTTCCCAATGCTAAAAGCCGAAGCGCAATCTCCCCCCAAAACCGAGCAAGCGCCTGTTGCGCCAAACTTTATGGGCAAGGTGGCCGCGCCTGATACTGCCGGCTATATTACCGTAAAAGGCGTGGTAACTGCCAAGGATGATGGTTTGCCTGTTCCTGGAGCCACTATCAAGGTAAAGAATAAAGGCACATACCTTATTACACAAA
>CBFGNE010000281.1:0-5648 GCA_965649995.1 uncultured Mucilaginibacter sp. | reverse complement strand
CCGGCACACTGTCCTCGCTCGGCAAAGACGGCCTGAAGTGCCAGGTCGAGCTGATGAAGGAATTGAAGCTCGGCCCGCCGGCCATTTCCTGGCACCACTCCCCATTCTTCAAACTCTTCACAGGGTTGGCTATCGCAGCTTTTACCGATTGGATGCTGATGGTTGCCAGCGCTATTAATGTTGCACCGCCGCCTGCTAACACGAAGACCACCCAAGTGATGTTTACCTTGTAGGCAAAATCCTGCAACCAGGCATTCATGGCGTACCAGCCTACCGGGATGGCTATTACAATAGAGATAATGATCAACACCATAAATTCTGTGGCCAGCAAACCTATAATACGGCTTACGCTTGCTCCCAATACTTTGCGGATACCTATCTCTCTTGTTTTTACCTGCGCCGAATAGGTAGCCAAACCGAACAGCCCAAGGCAGGAGATGATGATAGCAATGCCCGAGAATATGTTGAATAAGGAACCGGTTCGCTGGTCGTCGGTGTATAATTTTTTAAAGCTATCGTCCAGGAAGGTATAGTTAAAAGGAATGTCGCCGTTGTACTGTTTCCATATCGCTTGAGCAGCCGCTATCGCGCTTTGAGCATCGCGGCCCGTAGTTTTAAGGTAAACCTTCCAGCAACCATTTGGCTTGTATTGAAATACTGCCGGATCAATTTGCTTGTGCATGGTTGCAAAATGAAAATCTTTCACAACGCCTATAATGGTGCCATTAACCGTTTGTATGCGCAGCCTTGCGCCGATGGGTTTTTTAAGGCCCATTTCTTTCACTGCAGTTTCATTCACCAGGAAGTGGGCTGAATCTGCTACCGCGCCGGTAAATCCTGCTCCATCAATAATTTTCATTTTAAAGAAGCTCAGCAGATCTTTATCGGCGTATATCTGATCAAACCATGTATTATTGGTGCGCGGCCTGCCGTCCCAATCCACATTACCGGTTGAGCCACCGCCGGTGACAATATCGCGACCGGCGCGGGTTACGCCAAGCACCGCGGGATTTTTCGCCAGCTCATTTTTGATAACATCGTAATGGGGCACCATATCATTGCGCATGCTAAATGACAATACATTTTCCTTGTCGTAACCGAGATTTTTATCCCGGATGAATTTCAATTGCTTGCCGATAATGAGTGTGCCGATGATCAGCACGATAGATACCGCAAACTGCAATACCACCAGCACCCTCCTGAAGGCAGCGTTGCCAATACCGATAGAGATTTTACCTTTCAGCGCTTTTAACGGCTCAAAAGAGGAAAGCAGCAGCGCCGGGTAAATGCTGGATGCGGCAAGTGTGCCCAATAAAGTTATTAAAATACAGGCCCAGATGTTATAACTGGACAGGCTCAGCGTAATTTGCTTGCCCGAGAACTGGTTGTAATAAGGCAGCAGCACAAACATTAGTGCAAAGGCAAATATGGCGGCAATTACAAACAGCAGGGTGGTTTCGGCCATAAACTGCATAAACAGCTGGAATTTGTTGGCCCCTATTATTTTGCGCATGCTTACCTCCTTGGCCCGCAACATACTACGCGCGGTTGATAGGTTTACATAATTGATGCAGGCAATAACCAATATCATCAGGGCCACAATACCAAAAGTGCGTACGGTAGAAATACCGCCATCGGTACCATCTGCCTTGTAAAGGTGCATATTAAGTAAAGGTTGTGATAGGTACGGCACCGGGGCATCTTCTGGTTTGTTACGCTCGTGGATGGCTTGCAACTTTTTCTCCAACGCAACAGTATTTACGGTTGTACCGGGTTTCAGCAGCAGGTAGGTTTGGAAACCGAACATGCTCCAGTCGGCATCCATCGATGAGATAAAGGTTTTGTTATCGTAGCTTTTTTTATTTTTAATGTATGCTTCATCGTTAAACCTCGATAATGGCAGCAAAATGCGGTACTTAAAACTGGAATTTGTGGGGTAATTCGGGATAACACCGGTTATTTTCAACTGCTCGTCCTGACCAAGGGTAACCACTTTGCCAATCGGGTCTTCCTTGCCGAAGTACTTATCGGCCATGTCCTGGGTTATAACAATGGAACTATTATCAGCGAAGGGATGGCGCTTATCCCCTTTTATCAGGTTAAAATCAAACATGGTAAAATACGATGGGTCGGTAAAGGCAAAATCGTCTTCATAAAAAACCTTGTCTTTATACCTAAACGGGGCGTTGCCCAAGCTCATAATGCGCACGGCATCCTGTACCTCGGGTATTTCATTTTTGGCAAAGGTTGCAACAGGTGCTATAATATTATTGAAGATCTGTTTGCTGATACCCGTGCCGCCCACAATGCCAATCTTGTAGATGTTATCCGCCTTAGAATTAAATTTGTCATAACTCAATTCATCCTGCACCCAAAGCAGCATAAATAAACCAACAACCAGCCCTACGGTAAGGCCGGCCACATTGATGGAAGCGTAAAACTTATTCCCTAAGATGTTACGCCAAGCTGTTTTTAAATAGTTTCTATACATGGTTATGTTTTTTGATTACGCCGATGAAAATTGATTTCACCGATTAACTCTGATTCTAAATTGATTTCATTGAACATCCGCACATCTGTAATTTGCACATCTGCACATTTAATTACTCATTCTTCAAACTATTTACCGGGTTGGCCAGGGCTGCTTTAATTGCCTGGAAGCTTACGGTTACTATGGCTATCATAATGGCCGTTAAGCCAGCAGCCGCAATTACCCACCATTGTATGTCAATCCGATACGCAAAATCCTGCAGCCATAAATGCATGCAATACCAGGCCAATGGCGAGGCTACCGCAATAGATATGGCAACCAGCTTCACAAAATCTTTAGATAACATGGCCACTATAACGCTTACATCGGCACCTAATACTTTGCGGATGCCTATTTCTTTTGTACGTTGCTCTGCCGCGTAAGCCGCCAGCCCGAACAAGCCTAAGCAAGCTATAATGATGGCCAGCGAAGTAAATATGATGAAGATTGATCCAAAACGCTGCTCAGACCGGTAGGACGCATCAAAATCCTGGTCCATAAAGGAGTAGTTCATTTGCACCGAAGGCGCAAATGATGCCCATTTGTTTTTTATCTGCGACATTAGCGCCGACAGGTTCGATGTATTAATACGCAAGCTAACCGCCCCATTGTTCTCGGCAAGGCGAATGATGAGTGGCTCAATTTTCTCGTGCATCGAACTGTAATGGAAATCCTTCATTACGCCAATCACCTCATACTTTACAGTGTTTGATAGTTTGGTTCTACTGCCGTTCGACGCGTACAGCGTTTGGCCCAAAGCATTTTTATAACCCAGGAATTTGGCGGCAGCTTCGTTAATGATAATGGACAAGGAATCGCTAATGCGGTCCTTAGCAAAATTGCGGCCAGCGGCCATTTTTACGTCCAATGTAGGGATCCACTCGCTATCAACTTCCCAAAATTGCGGGAAAATGGAGTTCTTTTGATCGAGCGTGGCATCTTTAAAAAAGATAGATGTGCTCCTCCTGTTCACAGATACCGGCAGAAAATCTGTCATGGTGGCGCTGGTAACCCCAGGCAACTGACTTAGCTCGTTTTTAAAGGTTTTGGTTGATTTATTGAGTTCGTAAGCGTTTTGGATAACAAGCACCTGGTTACGGTTGAAGCCAATGTTGGTGGTTTGTATAAAGCTGAGTTGGTTTTTGATCACCAGCGTGCCGATAATGAGGAACACCGAGATCCCAAACTGAAAAACCACCAGAAAGCTGCGCAAGCCGCCGCCCTTAAAGCCGGCTGATAACTTACCCTTCAGCACATCGATAGGTTGGAAAGCCGACAAAAAGAATGCAGGGTACGAACCCGCCAGCGAACCTACAAACAGTACAATAAGTACCGAAACAGGTATAAGCCAAAGCAGTGTTGCTGATGTAATGGCGATGTCCTTTCCGGCTAACTGGTTAAACAATGGCAGCAAGGCCACTACCGCAAATAATGCAATAACGGTTGCAATGAAGGTGATCATGATAGACTCTGAAAGGAATTGCGCTATTAAATATTTACGCGGCGAGCCTAATACTTTGCGTACCCCTACCTCGCGGGCGCGGTTTGACGAACGGGCAGTAGAAAGGTTCATGAAGTTTACGCAGGCTATCAGCAATATAAAAAGGGCAATAGCCGAGAATATATAAACGTACTGCGTGGTGCCGTTTGTTCCTAATTCGCCAATGCGTTTAGATTTAAGGTGAATATCGGTAAGCGGGGTAAGATTTAAGCGAAAATAGCTCCCGCTTTTTTCAAAATAGGCGTAACTCATACCTATCTCCCTCTTCATTTGGTCGCCGCTCACTTTTAGCAAAAATGGGTCTAAGCTTTCAGTCAGCTTTTTGGCATCTTTGGCGTCTTTAAGCAATACATAAGTGCTGTAGTCGTTCCGCAGCCAGGCGTTAGACTGGCTGTCGGCCCAGGTGGCCATCGATAAAAAGAAATCGAAGTTAAAATGCGAGTTCTGGGGCACATCCTTTTTCACCCCGGTAATCTTGAAATTTTGGTTGTCGTTAATAACTATCATCTTGCCCACCACATCTGTTTTATCGAAATACCTTTTGGCGGTGCTTTCGGTTATTACTACCGAGTTAGGTTCGGCAAGGGCAGTTTTTGCATCACCGTTTATCATTGGCAGGGTAAATACCTTAAATAACGATGCATCGGCAAAGGCAACTTTGTTCTCTACCATATTTACCTGGCCCTTTTTTACGTGCATTGTGTAGGCGTTTTTAATGCGTACGGCATCGTCTACGTAAGGGTATTCGGCAATAAGCGTTTTCGCTAAAGGCGGCATGGTTACGGCGTAGTCTTTTCTGTTCTCGCCAAGTTTCAAATCCGCATTTACACGAAAGATGCGCTCGCTTTTGGTGTTATAGCGGTCGTAGCTCAGCTCATCAACCACATAAAATACAATAAGCAAGCAGGCACCAAGCCCAAGGGCCAGTCCCAGTATGTTTATAGCCGTAAAGCCCTTGTTTTTCAAAAGGCTACGGAATGCGGTTTTTATATAGTTCTTAAACATGATTTTTTTGATTACACCGATTGAGAATTGATTTCACCGATTACCTTGATTCATTGATTGATTCTTGTGTCTTACCTCTTGATTCTAAACTATTCGCTTCTCAAACTCTTTATGGGGTTTACCATTGCCGCCTTAAACGATTTAAAACTTACCGTTAACAGCGCTATTCCAAATGTTATTAATGCCGCAAACAGGAATATCGACCAGTGCAGCGGCGTTTTGTATGCAAAATTCTGCAACCAAGTATGCATAAAATAGTATCCCAAGGGTATTGCTATCACAGTAGCTACAGCAACCGGTTTCAGCAAGTCCTTTGATAATAGCAGCAGGATATTTGGCACGGTTGAACCTAATACCTTACGTACGCCTATTTCTTTTGTGCGTTGTACGGCGGTAAATGATGCTAAGCCAAACAAACCCAGGCAGGCAATAAAAATAGCCAGCCCAGAAAATATAGCCAGCATGGTTTGCTGGCGGATATCGGTTTTATAAGTAGTGTCAAACTTTTGATCCAGGAAACTGTACTCGAAAGGGTAAACCGGCGCAACCTGGTTGTACACTTCTTTAATAGTTGCCAGCGAGTTTTTGATGTTGCCCGCCTTTAATTTTATA
>CBFGNE010000280.1:0-5653 GCA_965649995.1 uncultured Mucilaginibacter sp. | reverse complement strand
AATACGGGCGGCGGAGCCGGCCGGGGTGGCCCGGGTGGTGGTGGTTTCGGCGGAGGGCCACCGGGTGGTTTTAATAACCAAACCACACCGTCATCCTACTTTTACGACCTTAACACTAAATTTACGTGGGCACCAACAGCTAAAAACACCTTTAGCTGGAGCCTTTACAACGGTACCGACCACCTGGATAACAGCCGCGAAATGACTTTGCCGTCCTTTCTTACATCATCGGGCGGTACGCTAAACATCAGCGATGATACGCATTATGGCAACCTGGGTACCAGCATTAAGTGGAACACCACTCCAAGCCAAAAATTGTTTGGCAGCACCGTGCTAAGCTACTCCGGCTTCTTTAGCGACCGCGACCGTGGCACCAGCGGCACTATTGTAGATAGCGCTACTACCGTTAATATTAACAACGGCATATTAGAGAATAACCGCTTACGCGATGCAGGTATTAAAAGCGACTGGGAATGGAACGCCGCATCAAAACTTAAGGTAAATTTTGGTGGCTTTAGCTCCAACGTTAAGATAGATTATAAATACACCCAAAACGATACCACTACGCTGATCAATCAGCATAACTCAGGCTCCACCGCAGGTGCTTATACCGAACTGGAGTACGAGCCAACCGGCAGGTGGCACATACAGCCCGGCTTCCGCAGCACCTACTTTACGCCAACAAACAAGTTTTATTATGAACCACGCTTATCGGCCATTTACCACCTTACCGATCATATTAACCTAAAAGGCGCAACCGGCCGCTTTTACCAGTTCACCAACCGCGTAATACGCGAGGATGTAAGCGGCGGCGACCGTAACTTTTGGGTGTTGGCCAATAACAGCAGTATCCCGGTAGGGGTATCAAACCATTTCATCTTCGGCACCAGTTACGAAACCGATAAGATATTGTTTGATGTAGAGGGTTATTATAAAAAACTGAGCGGGCTTACCGAGTATTCTATCCGCCAGCCTGGCGGCGGGGCGCCCGGCGGTGGAGGCCCGGGCGGCGGCTTTGGTGGCGGTGCAAATACTGCCACCACCATTACCGAAAATTTTTATAATGGCAGTGGCTACGCAAAGGGGATAGAGTTTTTACTGCAAAAGAAAACCGGCATATATACCGGCTGGCTTAGCTACACCCTTGCCGAGGCTAAAAACAAGTTTGATGCTTACGGAAGCAGCTATTTTTCTGCAGCGCAGGATATCAGGCACGAGTTTAAATCGGTAAACATGTACCACCTGCAGCGCTGGAGTTTTGCAGCCACGTTCATTTTTAGTACGGGGCACCCTTATACCGCACCAGCCGGGGTATACAACCTTACCACGCTTGATGGTAATAAAACAAGTTATCTATCGGTAAGCGAAAAAAATGGCGAGCGTTTGCCCGCCTACCACAGGCTGGACCTATCGGCCACCTACGACCTGCTGAAAACCGATGCCACCAAAATCGGCAGCCTCAGTTTCTCGCTGTTCAATGTATATAACCACCGCAATACCTGGTACAACGAGTACTACATCCGCGGCAACCAGGTGGTTACCACCACCATTAAATACCTGGGCCTTACGCCCAACATCACCCTCAATTTAAAACTGAAATAATGGTAAAGAGAATTATATATAGTGTTTTACTATTCGAAGCCTTGTTTTCCGCCTGCAAAAAAGATGCCACGGTAAGCGTTGCCGAGCGGCCGGTGATCATTAGCTACCTGCTTATTGGCCACCCGTTAAAAGTGAACCTGTACGAGCAAAAGGCTTTTAGCGATACCGCTGCCTACGGCGCACGAATTGGCGGGCTGCAACTGCAAATAAGCGATGGCGCCCAAACCGTGCAATTAACCGAAACTGCTAAAGGTAATTATACCTACGCCGATTCTACCTTCTTGCAAACCGGCAAAACGTACACCCTGCAGTTCACCTATAAAAACATTGAAATTTCTGCCAGTAGCCTAATGCCTGCTGCTACCACCGGCTACACAGCATCCAGTACCGCATTTGCCATAAAAGTTGGCGCTACACCGGCCGGGTTCGATTCAACCGCCATTCGCTTTACCTGGATCAACCCCGATTCGTTGTACCACGTGCTTGTATTTAAATACGATGATGCCAACCAATACACAAACGGTAGCGGCAATTATCCATCTAACTTTACCATCAACGCCAAACAGGCTGCTTATTACGATGTACCTTATAGGCCATTTAGATACGCGGGTAAATACAGCGCCATACTTTACACCGTTAATAAAGAATACAGCGATATCCTTTCGAGCAATACCAATACCAGTTCGCAGCAGTTAAATAACCCGCCGGGCAACATTGCCAATGGGTATGGGATTTTTTCGGCTATGCAGGCAGATACGATCAGGCTTGCGCTGACAAATTGATTGGTTAATTTAAGCCCCTATAAAAAGGCAACAATATTGCGCTTTTAAAAAAACATTGAAGACGATGATCTTATATTAGCACAATGCCATTGTAACGAGCGCAAGATACGCTACCGAGCGCCCCCGTGTAAACAGCGTGTATGAAATGATTAATCAACCACGATAATGGCACAATCTTATTAAGATCACTAAAACCACGCAAATAAATGCGGATACAATGGTAATGCCGAATAATTTAAGGATCAGGGTAAACGGGTTTTGCATTGGATTTGAGTTCATCCTTTTAATTTAAACAATTTCTTTCAGGCTCCCCGTAAACCATCAATGATCAAAAAAATGCCTGTAGTAATTAACATTATAACCGCTATCCAGCCCTTCACCCGTCTGCCATAACTGCCAATGTATCCGGCGCTGTAACCCGTGTCCCGCGCCCGCAGCCAGGCATTGATGAGGTACCAGGAAAACAATGCGGCGAAAGCCAGTAATCCTAAGCCGAAAAAAAGGTTTGTCCAGTTCATGCTAATTAAAACGATAAGGCCCCTCCTCCCGATGAGCACGCTTCATATTTCCTATCAAATTAATACATATTTTTGGATACTAACGGCATCTTTTGCTTTAATTACAAGGCCTTGAACAACGCAGATTTGACCATACAAACGCTGATAGCGTATTTTAAGGATTACTTTCCGCTGGATGCGGGCGAAGAGAACGAACTGGCTGCGCATTTTACCGAACGCAGCATAAAGCGCCGCCAGTTTATTTTACAACAAGGCGAGGTTTGCCGGCATTTTACTTTTGTAGTTTCGGGTTGCCTGAAAATGTACGCGGTGGATAAAAACGGCAAAGAGCATAACATCCAGTTTGCGGCAGAGAACGATTGGATAACCGACCTCAGCAGTTTTTATTCCGAAAAGCCAAGCCAGCTATACATCGAAGCCGTGGAGGCAACAACGGTTTTGCAAATAAAACACGGCGATCTTTTATATTTATATGTCAACTATCACAAGATCGACCATAATTTCCGGGTCATTATCGAACAAAAATACATCGGCCTGCAAAACCGGGTACTTCAAACCATCAGTTCGTCTGCCGAAGAGCGGTATGAGTATTTTTTACAGCAATACCCAAACCTCGCCAACCGGCTACCCAATACGCAGATAGCATCCTTCCTGGGCCTTACGCCCGAATTCCTGAGCACCGTGCGCAAAAAGCGTATATCCAAAGGTTGATCCTTAAAGCATGTTAAAGGAATTTCTTAAGATATCTTATGGGTTGCTTTAGCCTAAATGCCCGAATTTTGCTTTTGTAATTCATCCATTATAAAAATGAAAGCAATTATTATAAACCAACCCGGCGGCCCCGAAAATTTTGTTTTAGAGGAGCGGCCGATACCCGATCCGGGCGATGGGCAAGTATTAATAAAAGTAAAGGCCTTCGGGCTTAACCGTTCGGAACTGATGACCAGGAAGGGTTTGTCGCCCGGTGTTCATTTTCCACGCGTGCTGGGTATCGAGTGCGTAGGAGAAGTTGTGCTCGATACTTCGGGCGAGTACCAGCCCGGGCAAAAGCTTGCCGCCTTTATGGGTGGTATGGGCAGGGATTACGACGGCAGTTACGCCGAGTTTACCGTATTACCCAAAAGTATCCTGATGCCTTTTGAAAGCAGCCTGCCCTGGGACGTACTCGGCGCCACTCCCGAAATGTTCCAAACGGTATACGGTTCGCTGCATATTGCGCTGAAGATAAAAGCGGGCGAAAGCTTGCTTATCAGAGGGGGCACATCCTCTATCGGTTTGCTGGCGGCCCAACTGGCCAGGAATGCCGGTTTAACCATCATATCAACCACACGGAAGCCGGAAAGCAAAGGCCTGTTGTTGCAAAACGGCGCCGATACCGTTTTGATAGACGACGGAAACCTGGCTGCCAGCTTGAGGGGACCGTATCCGGGCGGTGTGAACCATGTACTCGAACTGGTGGGGGCATCCACCTTGAAGGATTCGTTGCATTGTGTTGCCATTGGAGGTTCGGTATGTATGACGGGTATGCTTTCCGAACAATGGGCCATTGCCGATTTTGCCCCAATGGAATATATACCGGCGGCGGTAAACCTAACCGTTTACGATAGCGGACAGGTAAGGGTAGAAAAAGAGCATTTTCAAAAATTTATAAACGACATCGAAACCGGGCAGGTGAAATTAAAAATTGGCGGCGTTTTTAAATTGAAAGAACTCAGCGACGCACACCGGCTGATGGATAGTAATACAGCCAGCGGAAAGATTGTGGTGGTTACGGAATAGCGCCCTCTTCCGCCTCCTTCAATGCAATTGAGTTGCCCGTGATTTGTTTTTTTACCGCCGACATCCGCACCAATAGATCCTTTAAATTTAAGAAACTGATATCCGCCTTTTCTTGAGGATATTTTACCGAAAAAGCACAGATTTTTGAAGATTTTTGAAGGTTTTCGCAAATAGCAAAACAGGTGTACGAAACTGTGCGAAACTGTACGAAGTTGTACGAAACTGTACGAGATTGTACGAAACTGTACGAAAAGCCCCAAAAATTGTACGAGCTGTACGAAGTTGTACGAACTGTACGATCCGTACAAAAATAAATTAGTGTAGCTCGGTTAGCCCTTCTTTAAAGTCTGTTTCCGCAGTAAACTAATCACTACATACGCCCCCACCATTGCCGGAAAAAACAGCAGGAACGAGCGTTGCAGCAGGGTAAATATGGGCAGCAATGTAGCCGGTATTATAGTCCCGAACAGCTTGGATATCAGCACTTCGGCAAAGCCGCTGCCGCCCGGGCTGGGTGCAAAGTATATCCCAAACTGAATAATTACCTGGAAAGCAATAACCTGTGTAAGGTTGGCATTTACCCCAAGCCCCATCAATATAACCCATTGCAGGCAGTATTTATTTAGGTACAACAGCGTGGTTATCAACAAACTAAGGGGAAACAAAAAGGGGTGCTGCCGGATAATAACGCTACAAGTTTGCTGGTACTTGCTGATGTTGATAAACGAGCTATCGGCCCATTTGCTTAGTTTCTCCTTCCGCTTGGGGAAAACGGCGGATAAGCCCTTTGCTATTTGTTTAATTATAGCCCCTACCCAAAGCGGTTTCCAAAACGCCAGGATAAACGCCACCAAAAACAGCAGGAAAAAGGTAAAGCCAAACTTCAACATCTGCGGCACAAAGCTGCTTACGGAGCTGGTATCCATTAGCATAATGGCCACAAAGCCAGCCAGTGGCATAAATATCAGTGTA
>CBFGNE010000279.1:0-5670 GCA_965649995.1 uncultured Mucilaginibacter sp. | reverse complement strand
AAATAGCTGGGTTGCAGCACTATTTTCTCTGCCTTTTTGCGCAGGGACATTATTGCCGAAAAGATAAGGATCACCCCGAATAAAACAGCTATGTATTGGGTTGGGATATAAATGGCCAGCATAGCGCCCCCAAGCGCACCAAGGGTGGTGGCTATCTCTAAAAACATGCCCAAACGGATATTGGTGATGCCCTCCTTTACATATGCCGCCGCCGAACCGCTGGATGTGGCAATAACCGATACCAGCGAAGCGCCTATAGCATAGTGGATATCAACCCCTAATAAAAGGGTAAGCAAGGGAATAATAACCACCCCGCCGCCAAGCCCGGTAAGCGAACCTAA
This sequence comes from uncultured Mucilaginibacter sp., assembly GCA_965649995.1. GTDB lineage: Bacteria > Bacteroidota > Bacteroidia > Sphingobacteriales > Sphingobacteriaceae > Mucilaginibacter. Next base: position 5,329 of record CBFGNE010000279.1, on the reverse strand, counting down.
CAAGCCGGCAACATAAGCACCAATAAGGATGATCAGCGTAAATAATATTACCGACATAGGCAGATAATGGTTTACACCGTAAAAGTAATATAAGTTTTTACAATGAATAAAAGAAGTAACCCTACCTGTTTACTTGCCTTTTTATCGATTAACTAATTTAAACAACCTAAGCTGCTCTTTTACAACCGATTCATCAAAACCATGAGCTGCTTTTTTGATGATGATAAATTGCTTGCGGGGAGCTACAATTTTATCAAAATAGGCTTGGGATACTTCTTTTGAAGTTAAAATATCCTCCTCGCCCTGTATGAGGTAAACGGGTATTTTAAATACATAATTATTGTTGGCCAGGTTAATACCGGCTGCCATGGATCTTACCCCCATCTTCGCATCGCCAACGAAGCTTAGAAAAGAATAGTCGTCGCCATCCTCGCGGTGTTGGTTATCTTCCTTATTATCATACTCCGGTGCCATTTTCCACCAGGCCTCCGGTGCAGGTGTTGAGGCTAAACGCTCGTATTTCTTAATTATCCGGAACAATTTGCCAGCAGCCTGGGCTCGTTCATAAGGCGGCGCACCGATTGCCGCAAGCATATCGAGCGATTGCTGGTCGTTAGTTGCTTTTGCCAAACCTGATACTTTTTGGTAGGCTTTCAGGAAATTTTCGGCGGGGTTTACCACCTGCGAGTGGCCGACGTAAGCCGTAAAAAGGTCTGGCTGTTTTACCGCCATTTGTGCCGCTATAACCGACCCCCAGGACGAGCCAAAAAGCGTTACCTTTTGCTTGTGGAGGTATTTCTCCAGGTATTCTACCAGGCTTATGCCATCGTTTACTATTTGCTCCGCTGTTAAAATATGCGATGCCAGGTAATCGGGGCTTAGCTCGGCCGGTGCGGTACGGCCAAAAGTTTTGCCGGCACCACGCTGGTCCCATTGCACCAGCACAAAATCTTTTTCCCATCCGCTATAAATAGCATCTGCGTATGGGCTTAGAGGGCTTCCCGGCCCGCCATGTACAAATAATATTACGGGTTTAGAACTATCGCCTTTGATGGTTACCCATTGCTCGATACCATTGATATTGATAAAACGTTTCTCGTTAATTTGGTTAAAAAGGATCGGCTTTTCATGCGCATTTACAAAAAAAGGCAGGTTTATAAGCATAAGAAAAAGCGCCGGGCTAAGGTATTTGAAACAGGTAATTTTCATAGGAGGTTTAAATTAGGATGGCGAAGATGCGGTTTAATTACAAGATTTATACAGGCAACTGTAATATCTTCCGGGTTCATGAACAAGCATGAACTTAAAATCGATTATTCTGTAATATCTTTGGCGCTACATGGCATACAAAAGCTTACAGGACTGCATCACCGACCTTGAAAAGAACAAGCACCTCATCCGAATTAAGGAGGAGGTTGACCCATACCTGCAAATGGCGGCTATACACCTGCGTGTTTTCGAAAACGAAGGGCCGGCTATCCTGTTCGAGAATGTGAAAGGTAGCCGATTTCCGGCAGTATCTAACCTGTTTGGTACGCTGGATAGGTCGCGGTTTATTTTCAGGGACACGCTGGATAAGATAAAAACCCTGGTAGACATCAAAAACGACCCCATAAAAGCTATAAAACATCCTTTCAAGTACGCTAATACAGCGCTTACTGCCCTCTCTGCCCTGCCCATGAAAGTAGGGAAGAGTAGCGCACCGATAAACTTTGGGCGTACCACCATCGGCGAACTGCCACAAATTGTGAACTGGCCAAAAGACGGCGGCCCCTTTGTAACTATGCCGCAGGTATACACCGAGGATGCTGATATGCCCGGCATCATGAATGCTAACCTGGGCATGTACCGCATCCAGCTTGGTGGAAATGATTATATACAGGATAAAGAAATTGGCCTTCACTACCAGCTGCATCGTGGTATTGGTGTACACCAAACCAAGGCCAATGCCAAAGGGCAGCCTTTAAAAGTGAGCATATTTGTAGGCGGCCCACCATCGCACCCGGTAGCGGCCGTAATGCCACTGCCGGAAGGATTATCAGAAATGACCTTTGCCGGCGCTTTGGGCAACCGCCGTTTCCGCTATTTTTATGATTCGGACGGGTTTTGTATTTCGGCTGATGCTGATTTTGTGATAACGGGTACGGTAATGCCGATGGAAAACAAGCCCGAAGGCCCCTTTGGCGATCACCTGGGTTACTATAGCCTTGTGCATCCGTTCCCATTATTAAAAGTGCATAATGTTTACCACCGCAAGGATGCTATATGGTCGTTTACGGTAGTAGGCCGTCCGCCGCAGGAAGATACCAGTTTCGGGGCTTTGATCCACGAAATAACCGGCAGCGCCATCCCGAAGGAAATACCCGGGTTGCATGCTGTAAATGCGGTTGATGCCGCCGGTGTACACCCCTTGCTATTTGCCATTGGCAGCGAACGTTATACGCCTTATGTAAAAGAGCGCCATCCGCAGGAGATCATCACCATAGCCAACCATATTTTGGGCAAGGGGCAATTAAGCCTTGCCAAATACCTGTTCATCGCCGCTAAAGAGGACGACCCGGGCCTGGATGTAAACAATATCGGCGGTTTCCTGAAACACATCCTGCAACGTATCGACCTCACCCGCGACCTCCATTTTCAAACCAAAACCTCTATAGACACCCTCGACTACAGTGGCGAAGGCCTCAATAGCGGCAGCAAAGTGACCATTACCGTTGCCGGTGATATTAAACGCGAACTTTGGGGCGAAATGCCTGCATCATTTACCCTCCCCCGCCCTTTTGTAAAGCATAAAATGGTGATGCCGGGTATATTAGCAGTAGAAGTGCCCAAAAACATCCGCACCAGCGATATGCCCCTGATGCTGGAAATTTTGCAGGAACACCTCGGCGAAACCGATTTGAGCGGGCTGCCATTAATGGTGCTTTGCGATGATGCCGCTTTTACCGCGCAAACCATTAACAACTTTGTATGGGTAACTTTTACCCGCAGCAACCCATCGCATGATATTTATGGCATCAACAGCTTTACCGAGCATAAGCATTGGGGCTGCCACGGCCCGCTGATGATTGATGCCCGCATTAAACCACACCACGCACCCGAGTTGATCAAAGACCCGGAAGTGGAAAAGCAGGTGGATAAGATGGGGGAAAAAGGCGGAGCCCTGCACGGTATAATTTAAGCACTTTATACAACTGTGTATGGAAATTTTTAAACTGAGATCGACAAAATTAGAGAATGATCTAATATTGCTGCAACTGTTACAAGCGACGGATTTTGACAGGTTGCATGCAGTAGCGGCCGATCCACTGATATGGGAATTGCATCCGGCTAAAGACAGGTATAAAAAAGAGGTTTTCCAGCTTTACTTTGATGATGCGGTTGTATCGGAAAGTTCGCTTTTGGTTATTGATAAAGCTACGGATGAAATTATAGGCTGCACCCGGTTATATGATTTAAAGCCGGAGGAATCCAGCGTGGCTATCGGCTACACTTTCCTGGCCAGGAAGTATTGGGGAGGCACCTACAATTCGGCCATGAAGAGGTTACTCATGGAGCACGTATTTAAGGAGGTTAACAATGTAATGTTTCATATCGCGGCTACCAATATCCGTTCGCAAAAAGCTACCTGCAAATTAGGTGCTAAAAAGGTAAACGAGGTAGATTTTGACCACTACGGAACAAAACTGCTGCATTATGAGTACCTCATAACTAAAACTCAATATTTGAACAGTTAAAGTTCCGTGGCAAACGACAGCTTCTCATCATCTGCACATCATTGTCGTATACTTAGGCAACCCTATTAATGCGCCATTGGCTCAACATGTCGGTAGCTAATCGATAATATCGTATCAGCATGCCGTAGGTATGCCACTCCACGATGTATTGTACCTATGGCACAATATCCGTTTTTATTTACCACGCTACCGACATGTGAACCCGATGGGGTCTGCTCTTAAGTAAACAACATTGGTCTACACATCTGAAATTTGCACATCCGCACTTCTACTAATTTACTATCTTAGCATCCTTTTATTAAAGTTATGAACAGATTTTACGGGACAGGGGTAGCAATGGTGACTCCTTTTCAGCCAGACGGGCAGGTAGATTACCCTGCGCTCGAAAGGCTTATCAACCATCTTATTGAAGGTGGGGTGGAATATTTAGTGTCATTAGGCACAACCGGCGAAAGCGCTACTTTGAGTAAGGACGAGAAGAAGCAGGTGTTTGCCTTTACCGCCAAAACCGTAAATAAACGCGTGGCCCTGGTGGCCGGCATAGCAGGCAATAACACCTTAGAGGTTGTTGCCGAAATTAAAGCATTTGATACTACCGGCTACGATGCCATCCTATCGGCAAGCCCGCATTATAATAAACCAACCCAGGAAGGCATTTACCAACATTATAAAGCACTGGCGGAAGCCTCTGCCCTGCCTATCATTTTATACAATGTACCCAGCCGTACCGGCAGCACCGTAAGTGCCGAAACAACCGTAAGGCTGGCCAATGATTTTAAAAATATCATTGGCATAAAAGAAGCATCGGGTAATTTTGAGCTAATGAACCAACTGGTACGCGATAAACCCGAAGAGTTCCTGCTGATATCTGGCGACGACCCTATTACGCTGCCGATGATAGCCATGGGCGCAGTAGGCGTAATATCGGTTACTGGTAACGCTTTGCCAAAGCAGGTATCTGATAAAGTAAGGCTTTGCCTGCAGGGCGATTTTAAGGCCGCACAAAAGGCTCATTATGGTTTAATAGAGTTCACCCGGTTGATGTTTACCGAAGGAAGCCCGGCCGGCGTAAAATCGGCATTAAAGCATTTGGGGGTTTGTGGGGATACTTTACGTTTGCCATTGGTACCGGTAAGCGAGGTTACTGCGGAGAAGATTGAGGAGCAGATAGGGTTGATTGGGTAAGCGTTGAGGATGTGCAGATTTCAACTGTGCCGGTATCCCATGAAACTCTCCACCGCGTCATTGCGAGTATCCACCAGAGAAACCTGAAAAAATGGTTATGACGTGTAAAAATAAGAATGCTAACTATCAATGACTTACAGCCATGTCATTCCGAGGGAAGCGCAGCGACGAGGAATCTTGTTAGTAATGCAAAGCAGGCATGCAAAGTGGTGAGCTTTGCATCAACAACAAGATTCCTCCCTCGTTCCTCGGTTCGGAATGACAATATTATCAATAACTTATGGCCACGTCATTATAAGGTACGAAGCAATCTCCCGGTAAGCAGTGCCGCTTGTAAAGTTGCTCGTCCTGCGTAGAGATTGCTTCGTTCCTCGCAATTGTAAGGGTTTAGTAATTCGACAATAGAA
>CBFGNE010000278.1:0-5683 GCA_965649995.1 uncultured Mucilaginibacter sp. | reverse complement strand
ATGGGCTGGAGTACCAGCGTATAGCTGCGGTAAAGGCCACGGGTAGTACGCTTATCGTTCCGCTAACCTTTCCTGCCCCATACGACATCGAAGACCCGCTTGATGCCCGCAGCGTAAGCTACGAGCAATTAAAAGCATGGGAACTTGCCCCAACCAACCCCGCCGCGCTGGAAAAAGCAGGCATTAAATTCGCGCTTACCTCTTACGGTATCGCCAGCGCAAAAGATTTCTGGGTAAACTTGCGCAGCGCCATCAGCTATGGGCTAACGGAGAAGCAAGCGCTTAATTCCCTAACCACCATCCCTGCCGAAATGCTGGGCGTGGGCGATAAGGTGGGTACCCTGGCAAAAGGCAAACTGGCCAGCTTTATTATCACTTCCGATAGTTTATTTAAGGCCGAGAACGTGATATACGAAAACTGGGTGGAAGGCCGCCAATACGTGGTATCCAAAATGGATGTATCCGACCTGCGCGGTACATACACTTTAACCGGCGATGGCTTTGCCAACACCGTATTAAAAATTGGCGGTACGCCGGGCACTTACGAGGTAAATATAGAACGCACAGGTACCGACAGCGTAAAAGTGAAAGGCACCATTACCCGTACCGGCGATGATGTAAACATCTATTTCAACTATAAGGCTAAGCCAGCGGGTGTTATCCGTTTGGCGGGGCATATTTCTTCGGTATCGCCAATTACCATTCGCGGTAACGCAATCTTGCCTGATGGAAGTTCAACAGGATTTAGTGCCACTTATACTGGCGCCGCACCTGCGGGGCAAACACCAAAGCCTACGCCTAAACCAAATTTAACGGTTGGCCCGGTTATTTACCCTTTTGCGCCTTACGGTTATACCGAACTGCCAAAAACGGAAACCGTGTTGCTGAAAAATGGCACCGTTTGGACTAACGAGAAAGACGGCATCCTGCAGAATACTGATGTACTGTTAGAAAATGGAAAAATAAAAGCCGTAGGCAAAAACCTGGCCGCGCGGAATGCAAAAGTGATTGATGCAACGGGCAAAAACATTACTGCCGGTATTGTGGACGAGCACTCGCACATTGCAGCAACAGGCGGCATTAACGAGGGTACGCAATCGGTAACCTCAGAAGTGCGTATGGCCGATGTAATTGACGCCGAAGACATCAACATTTACCGCCAGTTGGCGGGTGGGGTTACTACTTCGCATATCCTGCACGGTTCGGCAAACGCTATTGGCGGGCAAACTCAATTGATAAAACTTCGCTGGGGCTTATTGCCCGAGGAACTTAAGTTTGAGGGCTCTGATGGCTTTATCAAATTCGCGCTGGGCGAGAACGTAAAGGGTAGTAATAACAATATTACACCGGGTTCGGTACTGCGCTTTCCGCAAACACGTATGGGTGTGGAGGAGGTTTACATTGATGCCTTTACCCGTGCTAAAGAATATAAGGCAGCGCGTGCCGTAAAGGGCAACACAATGCGCCGCGACCTGGAACTGGAAGCACTGGCCGAAATACTGGATAACAAACGCTTTATTACCTGCCACTCCTACGTGCAATCGGAAATTAATATGCTGATGCACGTAGCCGATTCGATAGGCTTTAAGATCAACACCTTTACCCATATTTTAGAAGGCTACAAAGTGGCCGACAAAATGAAAGCGCACAACATTGCAGGCTCTACCTTTAGCGATTGGTGGGCTTATAAAAATGAGGTTGCGGAGGCTATCCCATACAACGGCAAGCTGATGCACGAAGTTGGGTTGGTTACAGGCTTTAATTCGGACGATGAGGAAATGGCCCGCCGACTAAACCAGGAAGCCGGAAAAGCGGTAACCTATGGTAACATGAGCCAGGAGGATGCCCTTAAACTGGTTACCCTTAACCCGGCAAAAATGCTGCACGTAGATAACCGTATTGGCAGTATAAAGGCGGGTAAGGATGCGGATATTGTGGTATGGTCGGCCAACCCGTTGAGTATTTACGCTGTCGCGGAGAAAACCTATGTTGATGGTATTTTATACTGGGATTATTCTCAGGATGCCGAAAAGCAAAAAGCGGTTAAAACCGACGCAGCGCGCATTATCCAAAAAATGCTGGAACTGAAAAACGCCGGGCAAAATACCCAAAAGCCGGGTGGCGCACGCAAGCCACGCGCTTACCAGTGCGAAACTTTAGAGGAAGAAAATTTTGTAGTAGCCGACGACTATACCCAAATGGAAAAAGAACGTGCAGCAAAACAGGCAGCAAGTAAAATACGATAACCCCCAAACGACAACGACAATGAAAACAACATTATTAAGCATAGGGGGATTATTGCTTGGCACCACCCTCGCGTTTGCGCAGGCAAATATATTGCCGGCCAAAGCGCAAAGCAAACCCGTTATGATCACTGGTGCTACCATCCACGTGGGCAACGGACAAGTGATCAACAACGGTTATATCGCCTTCGATAAAGGCAAAATTACCGCCATTGGCGAGGGCGCAGGCCCGGCAACAGGCTATGAAGTGGTTAACGCAACAGGCAAACAAATATACCCCGGTTTCATCGCCCCCATGACCACTTTGGGTTTAATAGAAGTAGAATCGGGCGCTCGCGGTACGGTGGATGATGAAGAAACCGGCGAACTAAACCCGCATGTACGTTCTATAATCGCCTATAATACCGATAGTAAAGTAATACCTACCGTACGCAGCAACGGCATTTTATTAGCGCAGCCTGCACCAAGCGGCGGCCTCATCTCAGGCGAATCGTCTGTAGTGCAGCTTGATGCCTGGAACTGGGAAGATGCTGCCTACAAAACCGATATGGCTATCCACCTCAATTGGCCGTCGGCAGCACCGGCACGCAGGAGGGGGCCCGCAGCCCCGGGTGCACCCGCTGAAACCCCTGCGGAACGGGCGCAAAAGGCCATTGGTGCCATTACCCGGCTGTTCGGCGAAGCAAAAGCTTATAGCGAAGGTGCTAAGCCTGCCATATCAAACCTGCGCTTCGAGGCGATGAAAGGCTTGTTTAACGGCAGCAAAAAACTATTTATTAATGCCGATGCAGCCAAGCAGATAATGCAGGCGGTTGCTTTTGCTAAACAGTTTGGCGTACAGGCAGTAATTGTAGGCGGTAAGGAAGCCTATTTAGTTACCGAAACTTTGAAGGAGAACAATGTACCGGTTATCCTCCGCGAAACGCAAACCCTGCCCGACAGGGACGAGGATGATGTGTACCTGCCCTACAAAATGCCAAAAATATTGCAGGATGCAGGCGTACTATATGGCCTTACCGGCACCGGCTTTTGGCGCCAGCGTAACTTGCCTTTCGAGGCCGGGGAAGCGGTGGGCTATGGCCTAACAAAAGAGCAGGCGGTATCCATGATCACTTTAAACAATGCCAAAATTTTGGGTATCGATAAAACAACCGGCTCGCTGGAGGTAGGTAAGGACGCTAATCTGTTCATCTCTGCCGGCGATGCGCTGGACATGATCACCCTGAAAGTAGAAACAGCCTATATACAAGGCCGCAGCATAAACCTGGATAACCTGCACAAACAACTGTACCGCAAATTTAGCGAGAAGTACGGCTTAAAAGCGGATTAAATACCTGTGACATAATAGCGATGGAAACGCCGGGCATTGCTCCGGCGTTTTTTATTGGTTGGCGTTTGTATAAAATATCCTACCTTGCAATTAATGGTAGAATATTTTAACATTTTTAAGGATTGGCTGTTTAGCCTGGGCGAGGAGCACGACGTAAATCCGCTGTTGCTGGCAATACTTTACCTGGTAAGCAAGCCGCTGTTTTTCTTCTTCCTGGGCTGGGTGATCAAAAACATGCGCAACAAAAAACCATTTATGACACAGTTGCTCATTGCTTGTGTATGCTTTAGTATTCCATATTCCTATTTGATATTCGCAGGGCGCAATATATCGGTGTGGGTGTATATATTTATTGCAGTGGTTTATGCTTACGGCGGATTCTCCATCTATAAAAAAGTTACCGCGAAGGTAGACCCAACGTTGCCGGTTTAATCCTGAATAGCTAAAAGTTGGAATTTAGTACCGGTCCATTTGGCAACTTTCAATTTCCAATATTCTTTGCCGCAATACACATACCCTTTAAACTCCTCAAGCATCCAATCATTCATAATTGCCATGCTGCTATTGGGTTTGCAGGCAATGGTATTAAAAGCGTAGTCATACGGTTTATTTAAGCTGGAATAAAATATCGTCCCTGTTATCCTGTCTACAATAGCAGTTTCTGCGCATTCCGTTCCACAGCCCCATTGCACCAGGGTAAAATGCCCCGCAAAATTAACGCCTTCAGCTTTGCATTGATCTTTTATTTGGGTGCGGAATTCGTAAGCCGATGGGTCGGTTTTGAAATTTGGTGGGGCGAGTTTGCCTTTGTATAAGGTAACCCTGTAAGCCGAAAAATTATAGTTTACATAATATTTCCTGTATATACCAATTAATAGATCCGCATTGCCCAATATCCTGTAGTGTTGGTCCTCGTATAATGTATCCCGATGTTGAGGATTTTGAACGTTGTTAGGCTTCAGATATAGATCAACCTTCATCGCATCTTTTGAGTGGATGAGAAAATCGCCGACTTTATAAATTTTCCCCCAAGTTGGGGTTTGACCATAGGCTTCTTCCTGAAATAAAACGACAGTAAGCAGGACTATAAAAAAGCCTAAGTATTTATTCATGCTAAGAATATTTTCAATTACTTCCCATCCACTGCATTCAACACACTAATATCTTTGCCTTTTAGCATCTGCTCATAATTAATGGCCTGGAAGTTCTTGCCCCGCATAATTTTAAACTCCGGTGCTAACAGCATGTTCAGTTCGGTTTGGCGGTGAAAGCTGGTGAGGGGTTTGCCTTCTTTGGTGTTCATCATACTTGCGTTCATATCAAACAGGGCATCCATTTCGGGTCCCATTTGGGCAACGTGTATAACCACCAAATTTGGGCGGGTGGGGTTTAGTTTGCTGCTTACGTAAGCCAAAAATGCTTTCTTTTTAGTGGCTACAGGTTCACCCCACATTTCCAAATAGGTTTCACCGAAATAACTTACACTACTTAGCGGCGATATGGCCAGCTTGTATTTATGGGCCAGTTTTTCGGTAAGTACACGCAACGCCGGGGTAGACAATGCCACGCCCATGTGCGGATCGATGTAGGTGATTTTTAAGCCGGTTGCCAGCGCACGTTCTATCTGGGCAGAAAGCTCCAGTTCTACTTCCTCCATTTTGTAGCCGCCTCTGGCAAAATCGCCTGTCGACTGGCGGAAATAACCCACCTTGTCTACCAAACTTGGCACGGCATCTTTGCCCAAAACCGGCCCCCATCGATAATAGCGCCACTCGGAAGTAAGGGTGAGGTGTACGCCAACGCTTATCTGCGGATTCTTTTTTAGTATCGCAACAGCTTCCTGATACCAGGGGCAGGCGAACTGCACCGAAGCCGAGAAGTGCATCCTGGTTTTTGCCACCTGCTCCATCGCCATATTTACGGAGTGATTCATACCGATATCATCCAGCCGGATAAGTAATTGAGGTAGTTTATTTTGGGCGGAAAGATTAGAACTAAAGCTAAATAAACCTGCTATAGCAAAGAAAAATTTGTAGAAGTAGTTCATATTGGGTTTGAGAGATTGAGAGACACTAATTTCACGAATTAAATCTAATTTCACGAATGTTAA
>CBFGNE010000277.1:0-5686 GCA_965649995.1 uncultured Mucilaginibacter sp. | reverse complement strand
AAGGCCGGGTACTGGAGGCCAACGGCATCGATTTTTTAAAATTCAGCTTTACCGGTAATACTACGGTGAGCGTTTCCTTCTCTACCCGCAACGGCGTTTCCATTATCGACCTGTTGCAGGAAGATATCCCACAGGAAAGCGACCCGGAGAAAAATCTGCTGGTGCAATGCCAGATAGGCTGGACGTTTTACCTGGCCAACCTAAAATCGGTAATGGAAGGCGGGAAGGACCTGCGCAATAAAAGGGTGGAGTTGGCAAGTTGCTTTAAATAGGGTTTACGCTAAAGGATATTAATGATTAGCTATAAAACCGTATTTGTACTCCTAGTGGCTTTGTTTTGCAGCCCAGCTACGCTTTTTGCACAAATTGATACCCTGCACCTGTATTACAACATCAACCAAAAGGTTGTAAGTACGCACAGGCTAAAAATCGATTCGGCTTTTGTGGCGGATAAGAGCCGTATTGAAGCAATAAGGATTATCGGCTATGCGGATTATTTAGGCAGCTAAGCTTAACCCGTGCCAATAACGTTAAGAGTTACCTACGGCAGCTTTTCCCCGGAATAGATATTGTAAGCACAGGTAAAGGGCAGCAACCATTTGATGGGTATATAAGGCCCGAGGGCAGCCCGACAGACCGGCGGGTGGATGTGATCGTACTCAAAATTATCCCAACATTACCCATGCCGCAGGATACGCTAACAGTAATAAGCGAATACTCGCCTGGTACAAAAGAACACCACGTTATTAAGGACTCCCTATTCCGTGCTAAATTAGATAGGTTGACTACCCTTAATCCCGGCGAAAGGATTGATATTGACGAGTTATTGTTTATAGGCGGGAGGCATTTTCTTACGCCTGCATCTTATAAATACGCGGACATTTTGGTGGAGTTGATGAAGAAGCACCCTACGCTAAAAATCAAAATTATAGGGCATATCTGCTGCGAATATAATGGGAGGGATGGCTTCGATTTCGACAACAAGAAATACGCGTTATCTAAGTACCGGGCAGAATTTGTGTTCGATTACCTTGTAAAGGCCGGTATAGATAGAGGCCGAATGAGCCACAAGGGCGTTGGCAGCAGCGACCCAAAAGTTTTCCCGGAAGTTACCGCCCACGATTCTGAAATGAACAGGCGTGTAGAGATAGTGGTAGTGAGCAATAAAGAATAACCTATTCTCATCCAAATATCCTCTTATCCGCAGCGTTAAAAAATCGCGAAGCAAAACATTATTTTTGCAGCATGTTTACAGGAATTATAGAAACTTTAGGCAAAATAACCGACCTGCGCCACGAGCAGGGCAACCTGCATATTACCGTAGAATCGGCCATTGTGAATGAATTGAAGATAGACCAGTCGGTAGCGCATAACGGCGTTTGCCTTACAGTGGTTGGGCTTACCGATACCACGCACACGGTTACTGCCATTGAAGAAACGCTGAATAAAACCAGTATTGGGCACTTAAAAGTGGGCGAGCCGGTAAACCTGGAGCGTTGTATGCAAATGAACGCCCGGCTGGATGGCCATATCGTACAAGGGCATGTAGACCAAACAGCCATTTGCACCAAATTTACCGAACTGGACGGTAGCTGGGAATACACTTTTGAATATGATGCCGCAACAGGCAATGTCACAGTAGAGAAGGGCTCGATATGCGTAAACGGCATCAGCTTAACCGTTGTAAACTCCGGCCCAAACTATTTCTCCGTTGCCATTATCCCTTATACCTACGAGCATACCAACCTGCACAACGTACGCGAAGGCTCGGTTGTAAATTTGGAGTTTGATATTATCGGCAAGTATGTGGCAAGGCTGATGCAGCGATAGGTAAATCCTCAACGCTGCTCACAGTAGGGGGCACCTACGGAGCCTGCAATTTATATGTTGTTTTTTTCTATAAACAGGTTACTCCTACGGAGTGGTGATTGTACCCGCTGCTGCGAGTTTTCAACTCGTGGCGGGCATTGCATCAGCTTCCAGCTGACGCAAGCCGGAAGTTTGCACTATGCACACCACGAGATACGCTGCGCTAATTTCGCGGTAGCGGAAGATTTTAGGGTTCATTTATAAAACCCAAGCGCCTCTTTCAATATTCCATCAATTTTCTCCACCGGGATATCCTGTTCGGCATCTATCAGCAATATTTTCATACGGGCGCGTTTCTCCTGCAACAGGTCGGGGTGGTTTAGGCGGTTGCCTTCTACTATGCCGATGTAGGGCTGCAGGTATTTTTTATGCACCCATAAATAACAAAACATTTTGCCCTTGTAGCAATACATGGGCATGCCGTATTTCCATTCCTCGGTGAGGTTGGCATCCAATGATAATATATGGCTGCGCAAAAAAGCCAGGGCACTTTTTGCAGGCTCTGGCTTGTCTAAAAAATAATTGTCGATGGGGCGTGGCATGAACCGGGATTTTTTTAAAATTCACCACCCCGTCATTGCGAGGTACGAAGCAATCTCCCGACTAGCAAATCGGCTATGCAACTCGCTTGTCCTGTGCAGAGATTGCTTCGTACCTCGCAATGACGCACCGGGTTTACGTTCTTATTGCTCCACACTATGTATAGGCCTAAACACCCTGCTCCAGCGGATCTTGTTGAAGAAGGATTGCGTACTGTCGATGCTCATCCAGGTAATAACTGCCTTGCCTACAATGTGATCCTCGGGCACAAAGCCCCAAAAACGCGAATCTTCCGAGTTATGGCGGTTATCGCCCATCATCCAGTAGTAGTTCATCTTAAACGTGTAGCTGTCGGCTTTTTTATCGTTGATGTAAACGTCTTTGCCTTTAATCTCCAGCTTATTATGCTCGTAAACTTCAATAGCGCGGCTGTAAAGCGCAGTGGTGCTATCGTTCAGTTTTACAACGGTTCCTTTTTTGGGTACAAGGATAGGGCCGTAGTTATCCTGGTTCCATTTAAACAGCCCACTTTGCGGGAATACACGCTGGTCAGCTTCGCCTGCTGCCTGGTTTACCTGGGTTATGGATTTTACATTAGAGAAGTTTTTTACCTGCTGGTAACTATCAGTAGGTATCACCATCTCGTAAGTACTTGTACCGTCGAAGCCGCGGGTTTCTACATGCAGTTCGTCTAATATATCCTGGTTAAGCGGCGTACCATTGGTAACCACCAGGTATGATGTTTGCGCATGTGGCGCGTTTTTTACGGCTTTGCCGTCGGCATAGGCTTGTCCGTTTACAATAGTAATGGTTTCGCCGGGCAGCCCAACGCAGCGTTTTATGTAATGCACGCGCATATCCACCGGCCGCGGGGTGGTTTCTGCAGGGTAGTTAAATACCACAGCGTCGCCGCGTTTTACATCGCCTAAACCGGGTAAACGATAGTAAGGCAGTTGCAGCCCATCGTAATAGGTTTTTACGCCTCCCCAAACGGTCGATTCTAAAAAAGGTACCGATAACGGTGTCATCGGCATGCGTGCGCCATAGGATAATTTGCTAACAAACAGGTAGTCGCCCGTCATTAAACTGCCTTCCATAGAAGCGGAGGGGATAGCAAAGGCCGAGAATAATAGCCCGCGGATAATGGTAGAAGCTATCAGGGCAAACAAAATGGCATCCAGCCATTCGCGTGTTTTGCTCTTTTGAGGCTTAGTTGTATCTGCTTTTTGCGCGACAAAAATTTCCAGTTCATAATGTTCTCCGTATTAATTTAGCAATCCTTACCCGGTTAGAGTGCCGCAAGTAAAAAATGTTACAGGCAGCCGGGTGATTTTTAACCCTATTTATTACATTTAGCCACTTTTATATCAACCCTATGTTACGACGCAATTTTATTAAGCTTTCTGCAGCATCTATGGCTGCTGTACTATATAGCCGGCTCACCTACGCAGGTATTGGCGGCGCTTCCCTTATCAACCACCCCGACGAGGTGTGGGCAGAGGTTGGCGGGCAGTGGGTAAAACTCAATAGCGGGGGATTAGTTTATACTTATAAAGATGTGCGTGTGGAACTAAAAAGTACAGGCAATGCGCAGTCGGTGTATATCCAGTCGCCGGTGGAAGAGCTAATGGCCGTGCGCCTGAAATGGAAATACGAGACAAAAAAATATTCGAAAGTATTAGGCGACCATTGGGAACGCACGTATGGCGACCTTGGCTGGAAGGCCCCCATAGCAAGCGCTAAAAACCCATGGTATGTTTTACTGCACGATGAGAAGCAAACCGCAGCATTTGGTGTAAAAACCGGTGGTAATACCATTTGTTATTGGCGGGTACAGCCCGATGCGCTGGAGCTTACGATGGATACCCATTCGGGCGGCACGGGCGTAAAGCTGGGGCAACGGAAACTGCATGCTGCGGATATTGTAACCACCTTAAGCCTTGCCAAGGAAAACCCCTTTGCCACCCTTACCCGTTTTTGCAGGATAATGTGCCCTAACCCGCGCCTGCCAAAACAGCCCGTGTACGGCATAAACGATTGGTACGTGGTTTATGGCAACAACTCCTTCAATTCTATTAAAGAACAAACTACATTGATGAGCGGCTTGGTAAGCGATACCGGCAACCGCCCATTTTCGGTAATTGACGACGGCTGGCAGCAGCCCGACGATTTTTCGTTGGTGAATGATAAGTTTAAAGACATGCATAAAATGGCCGATGAAATAAAAGGCCTTGGCATGCGCCCGAGCCTTTGGACCCGCCCGCTAATAGCCCGCCAGGATGATAAAGTAAGCCTGCTTGCACCGGTAATCCCCGGCAGGGCCAATAAGGACGAAAAGATACTGGACCCAACCATCCCCGAAACTATTGAGCGTGTGAAACGTAACCTGCGCCTATATAAGCAATGGGGCTATGATATGGTAAAGCACGATTATAGTACCTATGATATTTTTGGCCGCTGGGGCTTTAAAATGACGGATGAATTTACATCGCCGGGGTGGAAGTATTACGACCAAACAAAAACCAACGCCGAGATCATCAACCACCTTTATGCTGCAATACGCGAGGCTGCGGGCGATATGTATATAATAGGCTGTAATACCATGAGCCATTTATCGGCCGGCGTGTTTGAACTGAACCGCACCGGCGATGATACCAGCGGCAAGGAATGGGCGCGCACAAAAAAAATGGGGGTGAATACTTTGGGTTTCCGCCTGCCGCACCATAACACTTTTTATGCTGCCGATGGCGACTGTGTTGGCCTAACCAAAGATGTGCCATGGGATAAAAACCGCCAGTGGCTGCAGTTGCTTGCAGAAAGCGGCGCCCCGCTGTTTATATCTGCCGAGCTGGATATTTTAGATGCTGATAAAAAGGCGGCAATTAAAACCGCGTTTGCGCAAGCCGCCAAAATACAGCCTACCGGCGAACCGCTGGATTGGCTAACCGAACAATGGCCAAACAAATGGAAGCTGAACAACCGCGAAGTTACTTTTAACTGGGATTGATAATTTCTGTTGATACTGGGGCAGTTTCTCGCAAAGGCGCAAAGCCGCGAAGGTTTCCATTCGCCACTACGTCGTTGCGAGGTACGAAGCAATCTACCGGTTAGCAGGGCGGACTTGCAGAACGGCTCTACGCTTCACAACGGCATTGAGGGGGTTAATAAAGAGCCGTTCTGCTCTCCACGCGTCATTGCGAGGAACGAAGCAATCTCCCGGTTAGCAGGGCGAATTTGCCGAGCGGCTTTGCTCATCACAACGACATTGCTTGTTGGT
>CBFGNE010000276.1:0-5701 GCA_965649995.1 uncultured Mucilaginibacter sp. | reverse complement strand
TCGTTATATTTTTCGGCTACGGCTACTGCTTTAAGGTAATTATCAAGTGCCTGAGTGTAATTACCCTGTTCGTAATAAATAATGCCGATACTGTTATAGGTAGCAGATAATAAAGGGTCGTTAATTTCTTGCCGGATCAACAAGGCTTTTTTATGGTACTCGGTTGCTTTTTCGTAATTATCAAGGCTGTACCAGGTGCCACCAAGGTTGTTATATGCCTTTGCAACTCGTTTTTGATCGTTGGTTTTCTGATAGTAGCTTAAAGCTTCGGTAAAGTTTTTCAGGGCATCTTTATACTTGTCTTTGGCATCATTTATTAAACCAATGATATTGGTAGCATCGCCAAGTACATCATATTGTTTAGTTTTCGCGGCCGAACGGAGAACGCTGCCCGCAATGGCGTAAGCGCTATCCGGGTTTGTTTTCCTTAAGTTATCGGCCAGCTTAAGTTGCGCGTCGTACTTGGATGGGGTATTGCTAACTCCCTTTTGCGCCCATGAATAATATGGCACAAGTAATATAAATATGAAAAAGCACCGCCTCATTGTGATTTAGTTTGAATATTAGGGAATTGGTGGTTTAAATATGCTTATTTTTTTTGTAGTTTATATTTTTCGGCCCTATTAAACGCGATAGATGCTGCGTATAACAAGCAGCAGTATAGGAGCCGCAATGGGTGGGTATAAAAATTTTGGTGTGCATGTGTTGGGTTTTATTTGTGTATCACAAAGTTGCCGTTACTGCCTTTGTACAACAATGCCGTGTTGCGGGTATATTTAACTGCGTATTGGCGTGCATATTTAAAACAAGCCCAAGGCAATTGAAAACAAATGCGGCAAAACCCGCACAAAAAGATACCCTGCCAACGGTATTTTGGCAGCGTGGCGCAATGCGCAATTTTGGGGACACTCAGATCTCACAAAATGAAAAAAATCAAACTACAATCGGCAACATACCTGTTTATGTGTTTGTTGTTCAGCATCGCGGTATCGTCATGCAAAAAAGACCAGTCGGGCAACAAACCAACCGATCCACCTCCAACCATTACCAGCATAAGCCCTAAAAACCCGCAGCCCGGCGATGTGGTAACCATTACCGGTACAGGTTTTGGCAGCGTGGTTGCCGATGTTAAAGTAACGATAGGCATGCAGGTAATTACTATAGCTACGGTGAGTGCCACCGAAATAAAATTCACGTTGCCCGCTGATATTACCGCCGGCGACCTTGCCCTGGTGATAAAGAGCCTAGCCGCTATCAGCAAAGACCCGGAGGGGGTTACCATTACGCCCAAACCCGCCGCGGTTGCAGTTACTGTATTATCAATCAGCCCGGCGCAAGCCAAAGCTGGCGATGTGGTAACCGTTTTGGGCACAGGCTTTAGCGCTACCCTTGCAGATAATGTTTTTAAATTTAACGGGGCAACCGCAGTTGTACAAAGCGTTTTATTGGGCAGCATGAAGGTTGTTGTACCAGCCGATGCCACAACAGGGCTGGTTACTTTAAGCGTAAAGGGTGCCGCTGCAGTTACAGGCCCCCAATTTACGCTTGATGTTACCAATACAGGTAACACTGTCGACTATATTAATGTAATTAGTGGCACAGCTAAGTTTAGCAAGGTTGCTACTGCAGAGAATGATATTTGCGATATTTATGTTGACAAGAACACCAATACGCTTTACTATTCGGATTACTACTATTTAGGCCCGAGCGCTACCAACACCATTTATAAAATGAACCTGGCAAGTGGTAGCCCAACTAAGCTGACTACCGACGCGCGTATTACTAATATTCAATATATCACCACGGATGCGGCCGGAAATATTTTCGCGCTCAAATACCAGGATGTTTTTATCCAAAAAGCTACCATCTATAAAATATCGCCGGATGGGGTTACGATCACCGAAATCAAAAAAGACATTGCCTTATTTGGAGATGGCGCAAAACGTTTATATGTTGATTCGGAGGGGACAATATGGCTTGGTCACAGCAATAAACTGGATGCATCAAACAATTACGTGTATGTAAGCAGCCATAATGCCAATTCAGCTGTGGACGGGCCGCTTTATAAAGGCGATGAGGCTTATGTTGCCAACTACTCTACTTACGATATTATATATAAAACCCTGAATCTGGTAAGCGGCGCCAACGCGCCTACCGATTTTACATTGCAAGGCCTGTTTAAACAGGACGATACCAAGATAACAGACAATAACGACGGTCCGCGCTTAAGCACCTTTGCTTTAGACGGCAGCGAAAACTGTTATGTTATATATCCGCTGTCGTACCAAAGCGGGCAACTGACGCAAACTTACCTTATCCGCAAAACCAAAAATGGCAGTGGGGCAAGTTCGCTCATCACCAAGTTCAATACCAAGTACTCGTCAACCAACAATATTATCGAACCGCAAGGGCAGCTGCGTGTAAAACCAATAATGGCGGCGGATAATGCCGGTAACCTTTATTTGAAGTACAACTCGAAAGAGATCGTTAAAATAGCCCAATAATTTAAAGCTGTTGACATGTGTACCAGGGCGAAACTATTGTTTCGCCCTGGTTTTGTTTTTGGATGGGTTTTCAAAGTAAAGTTCGCTCATCGGACATCTTTGAAGGCGGCAATAAGGGCGAGGCGAATTTAACCGCTAACCTCAAGCTTATACCCCTTACCCCGGATAACAATAATGTTGATATTGGGATCACATTCCAGTTTTTTCCGGAGTTTTGAGATGAACATATCCAGGCTGCGCCCCACAATAACACCTTCATCTTCCCATATCTCTTTTTGCAGGCGGCTTCGCTCTATGGCCTCGTTTGGCGACAATGCGAAAATACGCAGCAAGCGCGTTTCAGTTCCGGTAAGGGCTATCGTGTTTCCATTGATGATCAGTTTATGGTTTTCCGCATCAAACAAAACTGCGCCCAACGTAAACATGCCCGTATCCTGAGCATCTTCAGGCAAAGTTCTCCGTGGCTTTGTAGATCTCAATAAAAGAAAGCCAACAAATGCTAAAATTGGCAGCCCGCCCAGCAGGTATCCGCTTTTCGCGGTAATTATCCCATCCGGTTTGAATTTAACATTGATGAGGTAACATGCCCTCGGTTGTTTTCTTCCTTTGCATGCTACAATATCATTTTTTTTATTTTTGGATATAGCGTACCCGTAGGTTACACCTGAGCTGCCACAGTTAATAACATTAACAATATAATCGCGCCCGAGCGGGTCGTCGGCCAGTAAACGCCGGGTGGTATTCACCAGGGAGTCGGACCGGAAAGTAAGCTCATTTTCAAAACTGATCTGGTACTCGTTTTCGGCGATCTTTTTTACCGGCAGCACCCTTGAAGTACTATCGCCCGACTGCAGCAGTAGTTGATGCCCGATGCTGCGAAGCAAAAGTTCCCTTCTGGAGGTAGTAAAATCGTCACTATCAGTGATACTGAACGCTGCGCAGATTGCAGAAATAAACAAAAGCAGCACCGCTCCCAAGAGGTACTTGCCTTTCCCAGACAGGAGATTCCGGCTATCAAACATAATGTTTACTATTTATTTACAAAGGTTACATTTTTATTTACAATCCAAATCACCCCGGCCGAAAAATATCAAAGTAGCTTTGCTGAATCAAATAGTGGTAAGGATATGAAAAATAGAATTATGCCTTATGCAATTTGATTTACCAGGAGAACTTTATATGTATTTAATAAACCGAAAAAATGAAAAAAGTTATGTATGTGCTGATCTTACCACTGGTTGTGGTAAGCGGACTTGTATTTGCTAATTGTGCAATCAAAAATGATGCTCCTCACAAGCCATTTTCTGCTGCCGACAAAAAAGCCCACCGGGACGATAGGAAAAAATGGGAGGCTTCTCCCGACGGTATAAGGTACAAAAAATGGGAGGCGTCCCCGGATGGTGTAAAAGCGCATGCCAGTGCCGAGAAAATAAGGAAACATATACGTGCTTTTACCGATATGGAGGGGGTTATAACTTCTATATCCCGTCCGTGGGGATCATCAAACGGCTTCGGGTTGATGGTAAGGATTAATGGTGATGAATACATCGTTAATTATTTGCCGGAAAGGTCTGATAAGGATGCTACGAAGTTTGACAATGATCTTCGGGAGTTATATAGCCTTAAAGTGAACGACAAAGTAGTTATAAAAACCCATAGCGCGGGTTATTTGGGTAAGGGTAGCCATGTAGTATTATCGGGCGACTATATAGCGCGGGACAATAAAATAATTTTTAAAAGGGAATTTCGGAAAGGTGGTTGCTGAGGATTACCGGCTTAGTTAGGCGAGAGCCGCCAATCTCTGTTTGTTGTAAGGATAACGCTGATCCAAATACCATATTGCGTTTTAAAAAATATAGTTAAAAAACACATTTTTAGCGTTTTACAAAGTATATTTTTGACTATATCACCAACGAAAACACGATATGAGCAAATCAAAAGGCACAAGCAACGAAAAGAATGAACAGCAATTTTATCACGGTACAAAGGCACAGCTAACACAAGGCGACCTGATATCGGCTGGGTTTAACTCCAACTATGGCAAACAGAAGAAGGCCTTATATGTATACCTTGCAGCCACCTTAGACGCTGCCATTTGGGGAGCCGAACTTGCGATGGGGAATGGGCCCGAAAAGATTTACATTGTAAAGCCTACCGGCCCTATAGAGGACGACCCTAACCTGACAGATAAGAAATTCCCTGGAAACCCAACGAAGTCGTACCGTACCCGTGAGCCGCTTTTAATAATTGGAGAAGTTACCGACTGGCAGGGGCATTCCCCGGAATTGCTTGCAGAAATGAAGGCTAATATAGCCCGGCTTAAAGAACTTGGCGTTGAGGCGATAGAGGACTAAAATTTAAACTCCCGCAGGGGCTTGGGGTGTACCTTTGCAGAACTAATGAGGCGGCAATAAGCTGGTCGGAATGCCAGGCATTATTGCCGCCTTTTTTTACTCTTTATAATGTTGTATCGTGTCAACCGACCGCATTTGTGCCCGGTTTGGATCATCTCCTGCTTCGCGGAAAGCCCGGCGTTGGCGAAGGAGGTCCCAATATTGGTCGAGTTCGGCTTTAACGGAGTGCATGTCTTTAACATCCTGGTCCGTTAGGTCGGGCTTACCATATAAATGCTCTTCTTTTTCGGTGAGCTGCCTGATATGATCCATTACAGAAATATCTTCTTTTTTTTCTTCCATGATGTGTTTATTAATAAAACGCAGCCTTTTATAAGGCAATTAAATAACTGGTTGGTTGGTAAAAGGAAAGCATTGTGCCCTAACTGGATTTTTCAACCAGGAAATCGTGAAGGTGCTGTTCCAATACACTGGTTTGATATTCCGCGCTATCGCCGTTATTTGATAATACCAGTTCATCTTCACTAACGGTAATTGTAAACACTGTGCCCTCTATAATTTCGGGGAACGAAACATTGATGATATCGTAAACATGCGCATATTCTATACTTAGGCTCGAATCCATTTTAGCATTAATGTAGTCGGCAAAATCCTTTTTCAGGATGTCGAAAAGTTCTTCCGCGCTTAGCGGGTGTACATTTTTTATAGCAGTCATTATATAGCGTTGGTTAAGAATTTAATGAAATAATAGGTGTGTGCCTACATCAATAATGAGCCGGATAAGTGGGTGAAGAATCTTAAGCGATCCGATCAGAGATAGGAATTGTACAGTTACAACAATCG
>CBFGNE010000275.1:0-5703 GCA_965649995.1 uncultured Mucilaginibacter sp. | reverse complement strand
GAGAGGATAAAGCTCATAATCTGCACATGGGGTTAATTAACTATTACTTATAACGCAACAGTTCACCATAATTTAACAAAATAACAAAATAAAAATGCAGGAGCAGTTAAAACCAGGTTAAAATTGTGTAAAGTTATTGGGGAGGAAACAAAAAAAGTGGTGAGCAATTTAAACCACTCACCACTTTCTACTCACAACTCACTCATTAATTAGGCATTAACACGGTATTCACTACGTGTATTACACCATTGCTTTGGTTAACATCGGCAATGGTCACCCACGATTTCCCGCCTTTTTCGTCTACCAGGTAAATCTTTTTGCCATCGGCCATAGCGGTTAAAATACCGCCGCTAACCGTATTCAACTCGGCTTTTCCGCCGCCTGCTTTTATTTTTGCAAATAAGTCGGCAGCACTCAATTTCCCTGAAACTACATGGTAGGTTAAAATTTTTGTTAGAGTGGCTTTGTTTTCGGGCTTAACCAATGTTTCTACCGTACCGGCGGGCAACTTGTTAAAAGCCTCATTGGTTGGTGCAAACACCGTGAACGGGCCTGTAGATTGCAAAGTTTCCACTAATCCGGCCGCTTTAACAGCAGCAACAAGTGTTGTGTGGTCTTTAGAATTAACAGCATTGGCAACAATGTTTTTTGTTGGATACATAGCTGCGCCGCCCACCATTTTGGTTTGCGCATAGATGTTTGGGGCAATTACGCTAAATGCTAATGCAATTGCCGCGACGATAATTTTTTTCATAGGTAGATGTTGTTATTGATAAATATACAGGGAGATACGCCGTTAATCCACCATTGGTTTTTATTAGCTGCCAATGTTGTTACAACAAAAACGGATAAGAAAGTTTTATACCCTACATGTTAAAATTACGTACTCCCACTAAAAAAAGAGGGCTGCTGCAATGTTATCGGCATATAGCTTGCCGTGGGCGGTTAGGGTGATGCTGCTGTCGTTTTGTACGATGCTCCCATCCTCAAAATAGGGGCGCGCCGCTTTTAGCAGCTCGGTTGCTGAGCCATTGGCGATGGTGTTCAGTTTATCTATATCCAGCCCCCAGGTGGTACGCAGGGAGGTCATGATGTACTCATTCAGCCGGTTGGTTTCGGTTAATAGTTCTACCTCGGCAGGCACCTTAGATTCACCTAAAACCGAAGCAATGTACCTGGCATTGTTGGCAATGTTCCATTGCCGGGTATCGCCGTTAAAAGAGTGCGCCGACGGCCCCAGCCCGAGGTATTTTACACCTTTCCAATAGTTGGAATTGTGCCGGGAATAATGGCCGGGCTTGCAAAAGTTGGAGATTTCGTATTGCTCGAAACCGTTGGCCTGCATGGCATCCGTCATCAAAATAAATTGTCCGGCACTTTGCTGCTCGCTCATGGGGGGCTGCTTTTTTTTGCTGATAAAGGCGGCAAGTGCGGTTTGGGGTTCCACCGTCATGCTGTAGGCGGAGACATGTGGCACGTCCAGTTCGAAAACTTTGCTTAAGTTTTGCTTCCATTTCGCATCGCTCAGTAGCGGATAGCCATATATCAGGTCTACAGTTATGTTTTCGAAGCCGGCATCCTGCGCGCGTTTTACGGACGCTTCAGCCTCGGCGGCGCGGTGTACACGGTTCATCCATTGCAAATCCTCATCAAAAAAAGATTGTATGCCAATGCTGAAACGGTTAACAGGCGTTGCCCTTAACCCGGCCAGTTTTTGGTTCCCGAGGTCATCGGGGTTGGCCTCCATCGTTATCTCCGCGCCGTTGGCCACCGTGTGCAATTGGGTTATGGCATCTATTAATTGGCTTATTTCTGCCGGTTCTAAAACCGAGGGTGTGCCGCCGCCAAAGTAAATAGTTTCTATAGTTTCGCCCGGCAGGTAGTTCTTTTGCAAGGAAATTTCCTTTAGCAAAGCCTGCAGCATTTCGTTTTTATATTTTAAAGAGGTGCTGAAATGGAAATCGCAGTAATGGCATGCTTGTTTGCAAAAGGGGATATGTAGGTAGATGCCGGCCATGGCGCAAAGGTAAAAAAATAGCGGTAGCGGTTTCTTTATTCTGGCAGCAGTTGGTAAAAGCGGATGCTAAGTGGAAGAAAAGAAACTTTCAATCTCTTCCACCGCCCTCTCAAGCCCGTTTTCATTCCTGATTTGTTCGCCTATAATCGCAACGCGCTCCTTTATTTCTGCTGATTGAACCCTAACTATAGCCAATAGCAGCTTATCCGCCGTGAGTTGTTTAACTGGAATGTGTACTCCCAATTTCTTCCGCTCTACAATTTTACCCCAGGTGGGCTGGTCGGTGTAAAACGAGACAATAATTACCGGCAGGTTGTGCCGCAACATTGCTGCAAGCGTACCCGCGCCACCATGGAATATGGCCGCTTTGCATTTCGGCAGCACAGCCTCATGGTTTACATATTTGGCAACAAATAAGTTTTTATGCCGGGGCAAATTGGTAAAAACCGACCAGCCGGCGCAGAACAATATGCGCTCATTAGTTCCGGTTAACACTTGGTTTATAATGGTTACAAATTTTTCCGTGTTGCCTATGCCATTGCTGCCAAAGCCTATGTATATTGGTTTATCGCCTTGTTGCAGCCAATTGTTTAATGCCGGGGTAGATTCGTCAACATCGTTAGTTGTTCTTATTTCTGGCACGGTTAAAAAACCGGTTATTTTATGGTTATCGTCCCAATCCTTAGGCTGGGGAATAAGGCTCTGGCTAATGCAATACAAGTCGAGCGGTTTTTTTTTGCCAATGTAATTTATAAGGTTTTCTTTTAAGATGGGCAATCCCAATTCTTTTCTGAATTCATTTGTCTCTGCTTTTACAAATTTCCAGAAGAAAGCGTGTGCTAACTTATAAGTAAGCTTATTATACCAATTAAAGTTCAAAAAGTCAAAATCTCCCAGCGGGAATTCGCCGGTAGGCACAACAGGTGGCATAAAATAAGTTATTGCCATTTTTTTGTTTTGCTTTTCGGCAATAGCGCTGGTAATGGGTAGGGTAGCGGCGTTTACTATAATGTAATCAACCTTGCTCATTCCCTCAATATAGCTTTTGCGTAAAGGCAGCCTTACTTGGTGCAATACCTTAAAAAAGTACTTCATCAGCTTTATCGTATCCTCTGTTTGCAATACGCGTTGCCCTTCGGGCGAATTCATCATGGTTTCGGCATCGCCATGTAATGGGTGGAAAGCAACACCATAGCCCTCAACCAATTCCTTAAAATTCCCGGGCGCAGCTATAGTTACCTGTTGCCCGTTTTGCATAAGCCCAAGTGCTAATGCAATATAAGGTTGCACATCGCCGCGGGTGCCATAGGTGAAAATGCCGATATTCAATTGTAATTGGTTTTAAACAAAGTAACGGATATTACATCATACCTTACTAAAAAGCAACAACGCTGTGGGCAGTTTTTTGATAGGCCCATTATATAGTGATTGATACAGTAGTAAATGTAATAAAAATGGCTGCCGCATTTACCCCCTTAAGTTGTCATAATACCGTATATCGCCATTCACATAATGGTTTAAATTTGCAGGACTAATAGACCAACCGAGCATATGAAAACAACATTTGATAAAGCAACAAGGGATGAATTGATAAAACGCATCGACACTGTTGATGAAAGCACCTTGCCGCAGTGGGGTAAAATGAATGCTTATCAAATGGTAAAACATTGCAGGCAGTGGGAGGAGCTGATAACGGGCGACTTACCCAGCAAACGCGTGTTTATAGGATTGATATTTGGCCGGATAGCCTTAAAAAGTTTTTTGAAGGATGATAGGCCAATGGGCCGTAATTCGCCAACGACACCCGAGGTGAAGGCAAAAGAAGCCGCCGGCGATTTTGCCGCAGAGAAGGCAAAATGGATTGCATTGATACAACAAAACGCAAGCACCGTTACCACCAATTTTGTACATCCGTTTTTTGGCAAAATGACAAACGAACAAATTGGCTTAATGGCTTACAAACATATCGACCACCATTTGAGGCAATTTAATGCGTAACACCACCCCGGTTATAGTAAAGCGTTTAAACAATTAACGTATACTTTGCATAAGCCCCAATTAAAAAGGTAAATTTGCAATGCCTTTTTTGAGGGATATTTAATGCGCGGGTTTATTTGCTTTATTATTATTTTTTTTGCGGTATGTTCCTCTGCATTTGCCCAGCGGGATAGCACGGTGGCAACTGCTGATACCATCCAACGGCAATATACACGGGTACAACGCCCCGTTTCTGTTCTTGATTCGGTTGCACGGGCCATTGCGCTGGAACAAAAGTTTGTATCCGATTCGCTTGCTATGGCATACCTCCGCCCGCCGGATAGTACATACCGCAACCTTTTTGTAGATAGCATACTAAAAAGCAACGCCTATACCGGCAACCATTTCCTCGACCTGGCGGCAGCCGGCAAAACTAAACCGAGTATAAAAGGCTATGGGCATGTACGCCCCTCGCGCGATCCCTGGGTAATTGCCATCATAGTGGTGCTCATCTTGTTTATACCGGTGCTCAATATCTATTCCGGCAAAGATATGGGCAATGTGTTTTTGTCCTTTTACAATAAACGCAATATGGCGCAGGCAGGCAAAGAAGACAGCCCCATCAGCACCTGGACATTTATTGGCTTATTTTTGTTGTTTGGGTTTACATCCGGCATATTTTTATACTTACTTACAACCGGCTATTACAAAGTTTACTACCCTATAAGCGGTTTTCAGTTGTTCGGCACCTTGTCGTTAGTTATCATTGCATTGTTCGCCATTAAGTTTGTAGTGCTTAAATTTTTGGGCTTTGTATTTGATATAAACAAGCTGGTGAGCGATTATGTTACCGCATTATCATTAACTTATTTTAATATTACCTTTGTTTTTTTACCGGTAGCACTATGTTTTAGCCTAGTTGCCGATAAGTTTATCCCTTACCTTCTGGTTATTACCCTGTTACTAACAGTTGTTGTTTTTGTATGGCAATACCTCCGTAGCAGCGTAAGTATTATCACAAATTTTCAATTTCATAAATTTTATTTATTTATCTATCTTTGTGCCCTCGAAATTTGCCCGATATTAATATTGGTAAAAGCACTTAATATAGGATTTAGGTAGTTAGTTTTATAACGTATAGCATTGGAAGACAGAAAGAAAAAGGTTAAGAGTATATTAGTTACCCTGCCAAAACCTGAGAATGATAAAAATCCGTACGCTGAACTGGCTAAAAAGCTTAATTTGAAAATCGACTTCAGGTCGTTTATTCATGTTGAAGGCGTACCGGCAAAAGATTTCCGTAAGGAGAAGATAAACCTGGGCGATTTTACCGCCGTTATTTTCACCAGCCGAAACTCTGCCGACCATTTTTTCCGTATTTGCGAAGAGATGCGTTTTGAGGTGCCCGTAGAAATGAAATATTTCTGCCTTTCTGAAACTATTGCGCTTTACCTGCAAAAATATATACAGTACCGTAAGCGTAAAATATTTTTTGGCAAACAAACTGCTGCCGACCTGGCCGAAGTGCTGAAGAAACACAATGGCGAAAAATTCTTGTACCCATGCTCTGATGTAGCTGCAGAAGAAACCCAAAAGTTTTTGCTGGATAACGGTTACAATTTTACCCCGGCGGTGTTATTCCGTACAGTATGCAGCGACTTAAGCGACCTGCGCGAAGTATTTTACGATGTTATCGCCTTTTTTAGCCC
>CBFGNE010000274.1:0-5720 GCA_965649995.1 uncultured Mucilaginibacter sp. | reverse complement strand
TAGGGTAAACTTTTTAACAACCAAACCAATACGGTCATCAGGAACGATGATCATACCAAAAAAAACCTGCAGTACAAATTTGTACATAAAAAGGGCGGCACACAGCGGCAGCACCCACCAGAATTGGAGAATTGGAATAGAATCAGACATTTTATTTTTTGATTAATTTAACGGGGCCCTTAAGGTGCGGGCTCCTCACAATAACTTATAGCTTTATGAGACCTTGGCTATATAGCGTTTAATATGATTCGCGGTGATTATAGTTGTTACAAAAAACTACAGAATTATTTTAGGCGCGTAACGTCCGCCTTTAAAGCCTCTTTTGCTCGTCGTTTGTGCCGCTGTTTTTGCGGGATGCTTTGCTATTGCTGCCCAACGAGCGGGAATAGGATAATTTGATGATGGGAAAGCTGCGCGATTCGGGCCGGTAACTTACCCTTACATTGGAATTAAAGGCATCGGTAGTGAGGAGGCCCATCTTGCCGCGATAAATGGCGGTACTAAAAACATCGGAAACACTGAGTTGCACAGTACCGCCCTGCCCGGCAAGCTCTTTTTTAAACCCAAAGTTAACCATGCCATTACCCGCCCAGCGGGAGTTACTGTCGTAGGCCGATGAATTATAGTATCCCGATAACTCCAGGGCATAATTGCGGGGCAGTTTAAAGCTTTCTTTAAAATTCAAATTATAGCTGAAATAAGTTTTCTGCAGCAGTTGCGGGAAATAACTGATCTCATAATGATGCATGCCGGCCAGGAAGCCGTAGCTCATCTCCCACCAGGGCGCAATCTTTATAGGTATAGTTGCTTGGAAGGTGACGTTATTTTGCAGGTCGGCATTTTCGGGGATGAGATAAACCAGCCCGGGGGTAGGGCCGGTCATAATTTGCGTGCCCAAAATGGGGTTGATATCCCTGCTGTACATAAGGGCAAATAAATAGTCGCCCCTGTTATACGCCAGCTTTAGGTTATGGGTGATCGTAGGTTTAAGGCCCGGGTTACCCGTAAAAACAGAAACCGGGTCGTTATAGGAAACGTACGACGCCAGATCGGCAAAAGAGGGCCGGGTGATCCGTTCGGTGTACGATAACTGTAATTCATCGGTGGCATTAAGCTTGCGTGTAAGAAAAATGCTTGGGAAGAGCTTGCTCAAACGGCGGTCTATCAAGTAAGCCGCGTTAAGCGAATGATCGGTACTGTTGCGCGAATACTCGTACCTGGCACCGGCAGAAATATTAAGGAGGCTATCGGGCTGCCAGTAAAAAACGGTGTAAGCTGCTCCAATAAATTCTTTTGTACCTAAATCGTTGGAGGTGCCTGCGCCAATGTTTACCCATTTATCTCCCACCAGTTTTTCAATACCTGCAGTGCTTCGGCTACGGGTAAAGGTGCTTTTTAAACCGCTTTCCAGCCGCAGCCGTTTGCTGAAGGTATTGGTATAATCTAATTTGCCTACACCAACTTTGATATTGGCATTGGCCACATTCCGTTGAATTTCTCCAAACACACTGTTACTAAAATTACTTTGTATCTGCGTTAAGCCTTTACTGTTGTGGCTAAAATAATCCAGGTCGATGTTTAGTTTTTGATCCTTACTTATGCTCTGCTCCAAATAAAGGCTGGGATGCAGGTAGCGCGTATGGCTATTGCCCGCAAGCTGCGAATCGAAAATCATGTTAGTATCGGGAAGTAGGTAGTTACCAAAGTTATGGTTGTTGTTTTGGTCGATAGTGATATTGTAGTCAATATTGCCGCCTATAGCAATTAACGAATCCGGGCGAAAATCCAACCCGCCGCCAAAGCCATGGTAGTTGCTTAGGGGTTTACTCTCTCCATTATAATGGAAGGCGGTTTGCCCACCAATAATACCTACATTTTCGGTGCCCTCGGCCTGCAGCAATGCGTAGCTGCGGCTGCGGTAGTAACTATAAGAAAGCCGCTGGCTCCACTTTTTACTATTATGGGTAAGGTTGAGATCTGTAGAAACCTTCTCTCCTTTACCATAGCCGGCAGATGCGGATATAGAACCGCTGGTTCCGGCTTTCTTATTCTTTTTGGTTACTATATTAATAAGGCCAGCATTTCCGTCGGCATCATATCGGGCAGGCGGCGTGCTTAGCAATTCTATCTTGCCAACGTCATCTGCCGACATGCCGCTAAGCAAGGCCGATACCTGTACGGTGGTAAGGCGCAGCAGTTTGCCATCCAGCATCACCATTACCCCGCTTTTTCCGTTGAGACTGATGCCGCTATGTTGCTGATCGATCACTACGCCGGGCGAGCGTTGCAATACCTGTAATACAGAACTGCCTTTGGCCATGAGGCTGCTTTGCACGTTCACCTGCAGCCCGCCGGCCAGTTGTTGTACCAGTGGCTTTTCGGATCGGATAACAACCTCGCCGAGTTGCCTGCTTGCAAGCGATAATACAATTATGCCTGCCTTATACTCGCGTTGTGCGGCATTAAGCAAAAAGGGTTGCGAAAACCATGTAGCATGGCCAAGGTTGCTGATTTTTAGGATATAGCTACCATGTGGTACGCCGGTAAATACAAAGCTTCCGTTTTCATCAGCCAATACAGAACGCAGGGCTGAACTATCAGGATTTATAAGGACCGACACAGGGGCAAAACCAACTGCCCCGCCGTTTGCCGAAACTAGTTTGCCGCTGATTTGGCTATGAGCGGCAAAACTAAAAAGTATTGCAACAAGCAGGGTGGATAAAGTTTTCATGTTGCAAAAAAACTGTTGCCGGAAGTCCGAGAAAAATGGAATTGATGAACGGTAACAGCTAATTGACAAGCGGCAACTAAATGCGAAAAGAACCGGTTTGAGCAGCGTGCAACCTGCAATTTGCAGCTTATCCTTTGTCGAAGGTATTTCGTCAATTAAAACCGGCAGTTTAACTACCAGCGTGTGTTTATTAAAGCAATAGCCGTAACTTTAACCATCATGGCAACTATTACCAGGCAACAAAACTGGCTGTTTAAATACAAGCTTTATCACATTCCTTTCTGGATGTTGTATAACTATGTGTTTTGGGCGCTGGCAATAGACAGCCCTTACCGGGCAGCGCAGGAGATATTTTTTTCCGTTTTTTTTGTCAAGAGTTTCTTCTACGTCATCTTCCCAGCATTCGCGGTTTATTTCAACCTGTATTTTCTCATTCCCCGTTACCTGCAAAAAGGGCGCTACGGCTGGTACATTCTTTTTATGGCATTGGCCATCATCGCCTCGTCCCTGCTTATTGTGCCGGGGTATTATTTAAGCGCCTGGTTGGCCGGCAGCAATGCCGAAAAAATGTTTGGCATCACCAGCGACTGGAACGGCTACTATCACCAGGCCAAATCGGAACCTTTAAAATCCACCATCGCCGCTATTACGCTGGCCATGAGCATTAAGCTGACAAAAAATTGGATAGAAGGGCAAAGACGGCAACAGGCGCTGGAGAAAGAAAAGTTGGAAACAGAATTGAAGTTCCTTAAATACCAGTTTAACCCGCATTTCCTGTTCAACAGCATCAATTCCATTTTCTTTTTGATCCATAAAAACCCGTATATGGCTTCGGCCTCCCTTGCCAAATTCTCAGAACTATTGCGGCACCAGCTTTATGAATGCAACGATCACCTCATCCCATTAAGTAAGGAGATCGCTTACCTGGAAAACTTTATCGAACTGGAAAAACTCCGCCAAAATGAAAGCCTTATTGTGGAGTTTGATCTGCAACATAACTATGCGCCGGAAGCCGGCATTGCCCCGTTTATCCTGATGACATTTGTAGAAAATGCATTCAAGCACGTATCAAAAGATAAAGGCCGCACCAACCGAATCTGCATATCCCTGAAAGTAAAAGGTACGCAACTCTATTTCAGTGTTGCGAACAGTGCTTCTGTAAACGGATCGGCAGAAGCGGTAAATTATGGCGGCATCGGCCTGCAAAATGTAAGGCGTCGGCTCGATCTGATTTACCCCGGGCAGTACCTGTTGGATATTGACCAAAGCCCGGAGCGTTTTAGCGTAAAATTAGAATTACAACTGATGCAGGTGGAAACCGTTCCTTCAACACAATTAATAGCTGGCTAACATGATCAATTGCGTAATTATAGACGATGAACCCCTTGCCAGGGAAGGTTTGGCCAGCTATGTAAGGGAGGTAGATTTCTTAAGCCTCGCGGGCGTGTGCGAAAACCCGCTCGAACTGCTTCCGCTGATAGACCGTGGTGCCGCCGACCTCATCTTCCTGGATATCCAGATGCCTAAAATGAATGGCATCGAATTTCTGAAGATACTGCAAAAACCGCCGATGGTGGTCATCACCACAGCCTATCCTTCTTACGCGCTGGAAGGCTTCCAGTTGAACGTTCTCGATTACTTGTTGAAGCCTATCACTTTCGAACGGTTTTTTAAAGCTGCTGCCAAGGCGAAGGATTACCATAAATTGCTAACGCGCGACCCGGCTAAACCAGCGGAGGATTACTTTTTTATCAAATGCGGCAGTAAGTACGAAAAAGTGCTGTTTGACGAGATACTGTATGTAGAAGGCATGCAAAATTATGTAACTATTTACAGCACACGGGGTAAATATGTAACCATGCTTTCCCTAAAAAAACTTGAAGAAAAGCTGGCCGAAAGTGCCTTTATACGGGTACACAAATCTTTTATTGCTGCTGTAAGCAAAATTGATGGTATCGAAGCGAACGAATTGTTTATCGGCAGCAACCGCATCCCCATTAGCCGCAGTTACTATGGCCAGGTTATAGAACAGGTAGTATCAAAAAGGCTTTGGGATAAAAAGCAGAACTAACCCGTCGTATTGTTGCCGCCCTCTTTAGTTGGGTCTGGCAACAAGCCGGTAAAAGTGCTGTCAACTATTGCCTTTATTACCTCGTCTATCTCGTTACCTACAACCAGCAAAAGGTTTATGGCCTCTCTGTTTTCTTCGGTACCAAAGTTTTCAAAATCTATTACATTAATTAACCCAAGCATGCTTGCCACCGGGCGGCGCAATTCGTGCGAACTTAAAGACGCTATATTGCGCAACCGTTCGTTTTGCGCAATAATCTCCCGCTCCGACCGCAGCCTCGAAGTTATTTCGCGGGCAAAGCAGCCGGTCCCTACAATTTCATTGGCCTCGTCATATATAGGGTTAAAGTTCACCTCGTAATATGACGATTCCGCAGGATTTGTATGAGCATTTTCGTAAACTATAGTATAACGCTCACCATTAAGCGCCCGCTGATAGTAACCGGCCCATATCTCAACGGTATCTTCATTGCCGTAAATAATAAGTTCGCCCCCGTTAACAGGCAGTTCACCCGTTTCGTTATAAACGGCGCTTTTGTACGATGTATTTACGTAGATGTAATGGTTATTGGTGTCGATAGCCCAAATCAGGTCATCGGTATTGTTAATAAGAGATTCAAGGTTATTACGGGTGCTGTTAAGCTCTTCCTCGGCAACCTTTTGCCGGGTAATATTTTTTACGAATATAGTTAACCCTTCGGATGACGGATAAGCCGCTACACGGAACCAAAGTTTGGGCCTTGCAAAATACTCGGTGAACTTAATAGTTTGCTTCGTTTCTACTGCACGTTGCAGCATTTCTTCTGTTAGCCTGCCTTTAAGCGTTGGAAACATTTCCCAAATGTTCTTCCCAACGAGTTGTTCCTTTGTTTTGTGTGCTACATTTTGAAATGCACCGTTGGTTTTGATAAAGCGCCAC
>CBFGNE010000273.1:0-5725 GCA_965649995.1 uncultured Mucilaginibacter sp. | reverse complement strand
ATAGGCATACAAAAAGGCGACCGGCTGGCCCTCATTATTGAGAACGGGCCCGACTACGTTTATTACGACCAGGCACTACAGCAAATTGGTGCTATAAATACATCCATATACCCTACCCTATCTGAAGCAGAAATAGAATATATCCTGAACGATTCGGAAGCACGTACCATTCTTTGCGGCAATCCCTTTTTGTTCCGCAAGGTTTTAAAAATTGCCAATAACTGCAGCTCGCTTATCCGGATCATCCCTGCGTTTGATGATTTTGAAAAGTTCAGCGATAAACTAAACCTGAATGCCGGCGTTGTTGGCTTCAAAAAAGTGATTGAGGAAGGGCTTGCCTGCGTTGAAAAATATGCGCAAGCCATAAACGCAGCAAGTGAAGCAATTTTACCATCGGATATTTCCTGCCTTATCTATACATCCGGCACTACCGGCACGCCTAAGGGCGTGATGCTTACGCATAGCAACCTCACCCAAAATGCAAGATGGAGCTTAGTGCAAATACCCATCATCGAAAGTAGTGACCTATTCCTTTCCTTCCTGCCGCTTTCGCATGTATTTGAACGTACGGCTACTTATTATATCAGTTTAAACAAAGGCTGTACCATTGCATTTGCGCAAAGCCTGGAACTTTTGGCCAAAAACATGATGGAAATTAAGCCCACGGTACTATGCTGCGTACCGCGTTTGCTGGAGCGTATACACGACAAAGCCATGAAAAACGGGCTTGCGGCCGGCGGAATGAAAACCAAAATATTTACCTGGGCATTGAAAATTGGTGAGCAAGTTCGCCACCTCGCCGAAGCAGGTAAAAAGCCTGGCTTAATATTAAGTACACAACATAAATTGGCTGATAAATTGGTATTCGGCAAAATAAAAGAAAAAACAGGCGGGCACTTAAAGTTGTTGGTATCTGGTGGCGGCGCCTTGCCAAAAAATATCGGCGAGTTTTTTGGGAATATCGGTATCATGGTATTAGAGGGTTTTGGTTTGACTGAAACCTCGCCTGTAATGGCCGTAACAGAAGATCACCGTATCATCATCGGTACCGTTGGCCGCATTATCCCGGGTATTGAGGTGGCCATACAAAATGTGGATACCAAAAAGATATACACCATCCAAACACACGATAATTTTAAACCAGATTTCACTTCGGAAGAAGGCGAAATCATCGTGCGCGGCCATTGTGTTATGAAAGGTTACTGGCGCAAGCCAGAAGAAACCGCTGCCGTTATTGATAGCGAAGGATGGTTTCACACTGGCGACATAGGCCGGTTTTACAAAGGC
The DNA here is from genome assembly GCA_965649995.1 of uncultured Mucilaginibacter sp. GTDB lineage: Bacteria > Bacteroidota > Bacteroidia > Sphingobacteriales > Sphingobacteriaceae > Mucilaginibacter. The sequence goes on along the minus strand of CBFGNE010000273.1, from coordinate 4,438 downwards.
AACCTGCAAATTACCGACAGGCTTAAAAATATGCTGGTAAACGCTTACGGCAAAAACATTTACCCTACACCGGTAGAAAACACCTATTTGAAAAGCCCTAAAATTGAACATGTATTTTTATTGGGCGATAAACGCGAATACATCACCGCCATATTAGTGCCAGGCCGCGAATTGCTGCAGGAAACTTTCCACCTGGGTAACGACTTTTTTGAAAAACCGGATGTGTTTATCGAGGATCCTGAGATTATCGAATGGATAAACCAGGATGTTAAAAAACACTCCAACGAACTCGCTAAATTCGAGCGTATAAAAAACTTCAAAGTAAAGCGTTTACCATTTAGCATGGAAGATGGCGAGATAACTCCAACCATGAAGGCCAAGCGCAAGGTGATTGAAAAAAAGTACGCCGAAGCTATAGATGAATTGTATTTGCAGGAAGCAGAGGCGGATTAATAAAAGTATAGGTTTATGGCTTTTTAGTAGGCGTGTACTTCCAAAAATCTTTCTTCAAGTTAGGGTTACCCGTGCCTGCGTAGCCAATACCGTCAATAGCAAAGCTTACGGCATCGTAGCGTGCTTCGCCGCTAAAAGTGGTTACCTTTGTCCATTTGTTAGCAAGGGCATCGTATTTGTACCAATCGTCGGCGGATGATGTTGCGGTTGTACCCATGCCCACATAGCCATCGGTGCCGATAACAAACTGGCTGCTAAAAACACGTTCCTTCCCTGTAAAATCTGCCTTGGCTGTCCATTTATTGGATGCAGGGTCGTACTCCCAAAAGTCTTTTTTTACCAGATCTGGTGCCGCTCCTCCCAGCCCTGCGTAACCTTTGCCGCCGATAGCAAAGGCCGCTACGCCAAAACTGCCATTGCCGGGGTAATCAGCCAGGCGCGTCCATTTATCTGTGGCGGCTTCATACTTCCAAAAATCTTTATAATTAGCATCGTAATTATTATTGGTGCCAAGGCCTAGGTAGCCTGTACCGTTTATCTCAAATGCAATAACGCTTTCGCGTTCTACTCCGGGGAAATTCGCTTTTTGCGTCCAAACATCGGTGGCAGGGTTATACTCCCAAAAATCTTTGTTTTGCGGCGTGGCGCCGGGGTCGTCATATTGTATTCCGTAACCCGTACCTACATAAGCTTTACCGTTAATGCTAAAACCGCGGATATATTCGGCAGCTTGCCCGGGATAATCAGCCTTGCGTGTCCATTTGTCGGTGGTGGGGTCGTATTCCCAGAAATCGTAAAGAGGTACAACATTAAACCCCGAACCCGCATTGCCACCTACAATATAACCTTTGCTGCCGATAGTAAAAGCGTAAGACCGTACGCGGCCAACGCCGGGGAAATCACCGAGCTGTTTCCATAAACCTGGTAACGCATTATCATAATTAGGCACAAAGGGCTTCTCCTTTTTACAGGAGGCAAACGCAGTTAGGGCGATAAACAACAGGAAAACTCTTTTAAAAGGCATAACTAATTGGCGGGATAAAGTAAATATATCATTTTCATTTTACATGTATTGATATACCACCCTTTAACTACGTTATTAAGCCCGGTGCGGTTGCTTTTTAGGCGTTTAACAAGCCTTGGTAAATATCAATAAACTGCCCTACATGCAGCCCATCTGTTAAACCATGATGCACGGTTATAGATAGCGGCATCATTTTTCGCCCATGTACCTCCGTAACCTTACCTACCGATAATTTGGTGGAGCTATCCTTATAGGAAAAGCTGCGCGCATGGGTAAGCCCGGTAAATTTTATGCCCGGCATGGCCGAAAAGTGGATGATATTTTCGTAGGAGACGCTCAGGTCGAGCCCCCTGGTGGCCAGTATGCGTTCCGTTTCTATCTTTGCTGCAGCAATAAATTCCTCCAGCGTGGGCATAAATGGCACAAAACCAAAACCAAAAGTACCATCGGGCCGAAGCACTACGTGAGTAACATCTATCTTATCGTACAGAAAAACTTCGTTGTTTATAGTACGGTACCTAAAGCTTTCGTGCTTGTTAATTGCTGTAATAGCACAATATAAATAGTACATATAAAACGAAACACTCAGCTCTTTTGCCTTCTTATAAGCTGTAGTACAATCCACATCCACATTTACGCTAAAATATGGCTCCTCAAAACTGTTGAACAACTTAAAATGATCTTCGCGCAGCCAGCCTTCTAATTCTATTTTAGTTCTCATCTATAATAGCTCCAGGATTTCCTTTATGTGTTCAACGCTTTTAAAGCGTTCGTTATCTATACTTTCCTCTATCTGCTCGTGTGCCCAGGTAATATGGTAAGGTACATGTACGCCATAACCGCCTACGCTCAGAACCGGCAAAATATCGCTTTTTAGCGAGTTGCCCACCATCAATAATTCCGACGGCTGTATATCCAAATGTTTAAGCAGTTTGAGGTAATTGGCGTCATCCTTTTCGCTCATGATCTCGATATGGTGAAAATAAGAGGCAAGCCCCGATTTGCGCAGTTTACGTTCCTGATCAAGCAGGTCGCCTTTTGTGGCTACTACCAGCCGGTATTTATCTTTTAGGGCTTCCAGCACATCTTCTACCCCGTCCAGCAGCTCTATAGGCTGGTTAAGCATTTGCTTCCCCAGGTCCATTATCTGCTTAACCACTTCAATGCTTAGCGTATCATTGGTGATTTTCATGGCAGCTTCTATCATTGACAGGATAAAGCCTTTAATACCATATCCATACAAGGCCAGGTTTTCTATTTCGATGCGCAGGAGCTCACGTTCCAGGTCATGCCGCGAGAGGTAATCGCTCAGCAGTTCGCAAAAACGTTCTTCTGTTTGCCTGAAATAGGGTTCGTTCACCCAAAGGGTATCATCAGCGTCGAACGCGATAACTTTGATGTTCATGCGGTAAAGGTATTTATTTACCGACAAAATAAAACCCGACAAAATTACATTGGGCGTTAATTATCGTATGATAAGGTTGCCTGGTTCTCAAATCTCATATCTAACATCTCATATCTCGCTCAAAAACCCTATTTTTGCACCCTTAAATTACACCGTACTAATATGAGTATTGCGCTATCCGAACAGGAAATTATACGCCGCGAATCGTTACAAAAACTTCGCGATCTGGGCATCAATCCCTACCCTGCCGAAGCTTATGAAGTGGATGCCTGGGCACAGGATATTAATGACAATTTTAACGCCAACCCGGATAAATATAAACAGGTTACCATAGCCGGCCGTATCATGACTCGCCGTATTATGGGCAGCGCTTCTTTTTTTGAACTGCAGGATAGCACCGGCCGTGTGCAGGTATACATTAAACGAGATGATATTTGCCCGGACGAAGACAAAACGCTTTATAACACCGTATTTAAAAAGCTATTGGATATTGGTGATTACATTGGTGTAAAAGGCTATGTATTTTTAACACAAACCGGCGAGATCTCGGTACATACACAGGAATTAACCATCCTCTCTAAATCGCTCAAACCATTGCCGGTTGTAAAACGCGAAGACGACGGCACCATCCACGATGGTTTCACCGACCCCGAAATGCGTTACCGCCAGCGTTATGTAGATCTGACCGTTAACCCTGAATATAAAAACATCTTCATCAACCGCTCCAAGGTAATAAGCGCCATGCGCGGATACTTTAACACCCAGGGCTGGATGGAAGTAGAAACCCCCATCCTTCAGCCCGTGCATGGCGGTGCAGCGGCACGGCCGTTTGCTACCCACCACAACACGTTGGATATGCCACTGTTCTTGCGGATTGCCAACGAACTTTACCTGAAAAGGCTTATCGTTGCCGGCTTTGATGGCGTTTACGAGTTCGGCAAAATGTTCCGTAACGAGGGTATGGACCGTACCCACAACCCGGAATTTACCGCCATGGAAATTTACGTGGCCTATAAAGATTATATCTGGATGATGGCCATGGTGGAGGAGTGTTTGGAAACCGTTGCCAAAGCCGTTCACGGTATCCCTGTAGTGCAAGTTGGTAAGCATGAGATAAACTTTGCCGGGCCTTACGAAAAATTATCCATGTATGATTCTATCCTGAAATATACAGGCATAGACGTATCGCAAATGGACGAGGCGGGCTTGCTTAAAGTTTGTGCCGATCTGGGTATTGAAACCAATGCTACTATGGGCAAAGGCAAACTGGTAGATGAGATTTTTAGCGCCAAAGTAGAGGCTAACCTGATCCAGCCGACCTACATTACCGATTATCCTATCGAGATGACACCGCTTGCCAAAAAACATCGGACAAAGGATGGTTTGGTTGAGCGTTTTGAGTTGTTTGTAAACGGGAAAGAAATAGCTAACGCCTATTCGGAATTAAACGACCCGATTGACCAGCGCGAGCGCTTAGAAGAGCAATTAGTATTAGCAGGCCGCGGCGACGACGAGGCAATGGCTATGGATGACGACTTTTTACGCGCACTTGAGTA
>CBFGNE010000272.1:0-5743 GCA_965649995.1 uncultured Mucilaginibacter sp. | reverse complement strand
GAATGATTTTGGCATAAGCATTTATACATATATCTATACTTAAACATTAACTAAAAAACACAACATCATGAGAAGTTTATTGTACATCATCGCTGTTATCCTGGTAGTCATTTGGATTTTTGGCGCATTTGTAAGCCCTTTTGGAGGTAATATTATCCACGTATTATTGGTAATAGCTATTATTGCTTTACTGTTAGGAGTTATAAGAAGGGCTTGAGCAATGTTGCGCCGAGGAATTACGCGGGTATAACATTTAAGCATAAAAAAGGGGCGCTGCACAAGGTGTCCCTTTTTCGTTCCATCACTTTTTGGAATGATTTTGGTATTGGGCTAATACAATCTACTGAAATATTAACATATAAAACCACAACAACATGAGAGGCTTATTGTACATAATCGCCGTTATCCTGGTAATCGGATGGATATTCGGGTTTTTCTTTAACCACGCCGGCAACATCATCCACGTATTATTGGTGATAGCCATTATTGCTTTATTATTAGGTGTTATCAGGAGAGCCTGATAGCCCTTCGAAGCAAAATATTAACCATCGGCCATTAAGCCGATGGTTTTTTGTTTATAAGGGCCTCAGCAATAGCAATATCTTCGGGGAAGGTGATTTTAATATTGGTGTAATTGCCCTCTAAAAGCTGTATGGGCACGCCCGATTGTTCCACTACGGACGCATCATCGGTAAATTTGGGGTCGTAAGGCTGTTTATAGGCTTTTATCAAAAGCGCCGATTGGAAGGTTTGCGGGGTTTGCACCAGGTATATGCCATCGCGGTTTAGGCTGTGCGATACACTGCCGTTTAGCTGCCGTACCGAGTCGCGGCTTTTAACGGCTACTACAGCGCTTCCATTGGCTTCGGCGCAGCGGAAAGCCTCATCTATAACCGCAGGGCTTATCAATGGCCTAACAGCATCGTGTACAGCAATTAGCACATCTTTATCGGTAATCTGGTCAATGGCGTTCTTAACAGAATGGAAGCGCGTTTCGCCGCCCGAAATTAAAGTGTGTTTTATAGCGAATTTATGCACAGCACAAAGCTCTTTCCACAGCCCATGATAATTTGCATGCAGCACCAAAATAAGCCGGGGCGAGGAGGTGCTGTTATGGAAAGCTTCCAGTGTATGCATCAGTACCGGCTTCCCGTTCAATTCTAAAAACTGCTTAGGTAATGCCGACTGCATGCGCGTGCCTGAACCACCGGCTACGATAACAGCTACTGTTTTCTTAGATATGAGATATGAGATATGAGATGTGAGATTTTGCATGCTATTTCAGCGGGCGTTGATACAAAATAAATGCGCATTGAAAAACGAATAATGCGAGGGGCACGAGTTTTAAAAAGACGAATGAAAATACTTTTATAAACCACTCTTTAGCAGCTATATTTGATTCTTTAATATCTTTTAGAAAGCTAAACTTGAAAATAGCATAAAAAAATATTATTGCTACCGAGAAAAAAAGCAAAACGAACATAGCTTCTAAAGGCAGAACGAACGATATTTGAAGTAAAGATATAGCAACTACGGTTACGAAAATAATTAGAAAGTACTTAAATAGACTGCTGTTCACCTTCCCTGTTCTATTTAATTTGTCATAAATTATAAAATTTAATGCCCCGAACAGCAGCATATAAATCAATTTAATAAATATCATAACGTCGACTTAGGTATGTAATGATACGGATAATTTGTGCAGGTATTTATTTAATTAACATAAAAAAAACCTGCAAATTCATATTTGCAGGTTTCTGACATGAGAGAAACCTTCGGTCTCAAATCTCACGTCTAATATCTCAAATCTAACCTTAGATGATCAGCATCGCATCGCCGTAGCTGTAAAAGCGGTATTTCTCTTTCACGGCAACTTCGTAGGCGTTCATTACGTGTTCGTAACCGCCAAATGCGCTTACCATCATTAACAAGGTTGATTCCGGCGTGTGGAAGTTGGTGATCATGCTGTTGGCTATGCTAAAATCGTATGGCGGGAAGATGAACTTGCTGGTCCAGTCGTTTGCAGCTTTTAAAGATTTACCTGCCGATACGGCCGATTCAACCGCACGCATAGATGTTGTGCCCACTGCGCAGATACGGCTCTTACGTTCAATCCCTTTGTTTACAATATCAGCCTGTTTTGCTTCGATGATAAACTGTTCGCTATCCATTTTATGTTTGGTCAAATCCTCTACCTCAACAGGGCGGAAGGTGCCTAAACCAACGTGCAGGGTAACCTCGGCAAATTCAACCCCTTTCAGTTCCAGGCGTTTCATTAGCTCGCGGCTAAAGTGCAAGCCAGCGGTAGGGGCTGCAACAGCACCTTCGTGCTTGGCAAATATGGTCTGGTAGCGCTCTTTATCGTCGGCAGTAGCCTTGCGTTTAATGTATTTTGGCAGTGGTGTTTCGCCAAGGATCTCCACATTGCGGCGGAACTCCTCGTCGGTGCCATCAAACAAAAAGCGGATGGTACGGCCACGCGATGTAGTGTTATCAACAACCTCAGCAATAAGCAGGTCGTCATCGCCAAAGTACAGTTTGTTGCCCACGCGTATTTTACGTGCAGGGTCAACCAAAACGTCCCAAAGGCGTAATTCTTTATTTAATTCGCGCAGCAAAAAAACCTCAATAGTGGCACCGGTTTTTTCTTTATTGCCGTACATGCGCGCCGGGAATACTTTTGTATTGTTAAGGATCATTACATCCTTGTCGTCAAAATAATCCAGTATATCTTTAAATATTTTATGCTCAATTTTACCCGAATCGCGGTGTAGTACCATTAAGCGCGATTCGTCGCGAATATCTGACGGTGAATGGGCGATCAATGACTCGGGTAAATTGAATTTGAACTGGGATAATTTCATGCTTTATATATGAATTTTCAGGGCGCAAATGTACGGATTTTTTGTTAGATTAACCGATTTTTTTGTATTTCGTTTTGATTGTACAAAAAATACTTTTATTAAAATTGCTGTAACTTAAACCCTTAATGGCGGTCTAACCAATTATTGCCCCGGTTTTGCTGAAAACCATACGCTAAAAAAGCTATTACAGAAAATACTGCTATGATCATATTAAAACTTATCCGCGAGAGCTTCCTGTTTGCATACGATGCGCTCAGGCAAAATAAACTGCGTACGCTGCTATCCCTGTTGGGGGTAACTATTGGTATATTTACCATTATAGCGGTTTATTCGGCGGTGGATACGTTGCGCAACAATCTGCAATCGAGCGTAAACAAGCTGGGTAGCAACAGTATTTACATACAGAAATGGCCATGGGTGGGCGAGGATAATTTCCCATGGTGGAAATATATGCAACGCCCGGTACCTAAACTGCGAGATTTTGAGCAGATACGCCGCCGCAGCCAAACCGCCAAAGCCACATCGTATGAGATAAGTATCGACAACCGCACCGTTAAATACGGTAGCAATACCGTTGATGGTGCACAGATTGATGCCGTTTCGCAGGAGCATGATAAGGTGATTAATTTTGATTTCCAGGACGGGCGATATTTTACGGATATCGAATCGCGCACGGGAGCGCCTGTTACCATTATTGGGTTTGATATAGCAGCTAACCTTTTCCCGGATGGAACTGCTGTAGGCAAACAAATAAAAATTATGGGCCGAAAGGTTACCATTATAGGTGTATTTGATAAGCAGGGCGACGATATGCTGGGAATATCTACCGATAAAGAGGTGCTGCTTCCTTTAAATTTTGCCAAAAACGTTATTGATATTGAGAATGAAAAATACAACCCGCAAATTGTTGTTAAAGGAAACGATAATTTATCTGATGTTGAGGTAGAAAGCGAGATAAGAGGCCTAATGCGTTCGATACGGAGTATCCGCCCCGGTGTTGACGATAACTTCTCGCTTAATAAATCCAGCATCCTTACCAATAGCCTTGATAGCTTATTTAATATTGTAAATATAGCGGGCGCCATTATTGGTGGTTTTAGCGTGCTTGTTGGTGGCTTTGGTATAGCCAATATCATGTTTGTATCTGTAAAAGAACGTACCAATATCATCGGCATACAAAAATCTCTTGGCGCCAAAAATTACTTTATACTATTGCAGTTTTTAATTGAGTCGGTAATCCTTTGCCTGATGGGAGGGCTTATAGGGCTTGGGCTGGTGTACCTTGGCACGTTGGCCGTCAGCGCCGCAGCCGATCTTAAAATAGTGCTCGACATTAGTAACATCACGCTTGGCATCAGTATATCGGTGATAATCGGTGTAATCTCCGGTATTATACCGGCTTATTTCGCTTCGAGGTTAGATCCGGTAGAAGCCATTCGTACAAACTAATGCATTCCGGAGCGGGCGATGAGGAAAAATTTTAAACTCCCCCCGCCTGCTGCAACAGACTACTTTACATACGCCGTAAGTTTTGCGCTGGTGTTTGATCTCGGCTTTCTGCCCGGCATTCAAGATGGTAGCCAAACCGCGGGTATGTTCCTGATTATGTCGGTTCTGATGGCGATTTTAATGGTGGCGTTTTCCTTTTTGTTCTATTATTTCACTGCAAATAAATTAAAGCACATTGCGGGGTACTGCATAATGATGTATCTGTTTTCGGAAGTTATTGCGTCTTTAACCTTAGGGAGGCCATGCTTGTTTGGGCTGTTTACGAATCAGGTGGTATATGGCGGTACCCCTTACCCGGATATTTATCTCTTCCAAAAACGCACGGCCTTTGGGCTTTCGTGCTCGTTTTTTATTGCGGCTGTTATTTGTGCCGTCAGGAAAGTGCTGTCAGTAATTGTACGCAATGGACAATCACCTAAAGCCGGTTAAATATTCTGTGGAATTACAGGTTTGCAGTGTTTTGATATTTTTTCGAACAATACTTCGGGTACAAATGGCTTGGTCAGGAAATCAGACATGCCGTGCTCAAAGGCCTTGTGATGTGTCTCGGGCATAGCATCGGCAGTAAAGGCAATTATTGGCATGGCCGGGTAGCGTTGTTTTATAATGGCAGAAGCTTCAAAGCCGTCCATCACCGGCATTTGTAAGTCCATAATAATTAGGTCGTATACATTGTTTGCCGCCAACTCTACCGCTATTTCCCCGTTCGCTGCATCATCCACATTGGCCTGCCATTTTTTAAGGAATTTAGCCACTATCATTATGTTCATTTTGTTATCATCAACCACTAAAATGTTCATGCCGTGCAGGTTAGGCGGTAACACGGGTACAGCGGTGTTTTCCTGTTGTGGTGCAGGCTGCTGCGCGACCTCAAACAATACCGCAAAGGTGAATTGCGTACCTTTACCCAATTGGCTGGTAACCCGTATAGTGCTTTTATAAAGCTCTACCAGGCGCTTGGTGATGGCAAGGCCCAGCCCGGTGCCGCCATAATCGTTATTAATAACCTGCTCTTCCTGTATAAACGGATCGAATATCACCGCCAGGTTTTCTGCAGCTATGCCAATCCCCGTATCCGTTACCTTAAAGTTGATCAATATTTCTTTATCGCCCGCGTGTACTTTTTCTAACTCAATACCAACTTTCCCCGTCCGGGTAAATTTAACGGCATTGTTTACCAGATTTATTAAGATCTGGCCCAACCGGTTTTGGTCGCCAACAACATATTCCGGTATGGTAGGGTCCGCTATGAGTTCTATCTGCAGGTTTTTTTCCATGGCCCGGGCAAAAAACGATTGCTTTATGTTTTGGGCCAGGTGGTGGATATTAAACGGCGAGTTGTTCAGCACCAGTTTACCGGCCTCTATCTT
>CBFGNE010000271.1:0-5751 GCA_965649995.1 uncultured Mucilaginibacter sp. | reverse complement strand
ATCTCTATTTTATTTTTCTCCAAGGCCCTGCGGAAATAACTGCCGGCAGAAATATCACGTGAGATAAACACTTTTGATGGAAATTTCCTGTCTTTGGCAAACTTGGCCACTATCTTTTCGGGGAGGCCCTCCAGTGTATCTGTTTCAATAAATAACCTATCGGGAAAGCCTTCGCCATCCTCGGCCTTACTTGTAAATACCTGGAATTTATCGTTCTCTTTACGGCAGTAAACGCCCAGCGGCAAATGGCAGCCGCCGCCAAATAATTTAAGTACGTTACGTTCTACAGACAGTTCCGCCGCCACATCAGGGTGGTTAAGATCCTGTAAGGCTTCGTATAATATATGGTCGCGTTCGCGTATCTGTATGGCTAAGACGCCTTGCGCCGGGGCGGGTATAAACTCGGTTGCGCCTATTTCCTCTACATGAAATTCGCTGAGGTCGATACCCAAACGGCTAACGCCTGCTTTGGCCAGCATAATGGCATCGTATTTTTCATCGCGCAGTTTACCTATACGGGTTGGTACGTTTCCACGCAGGTCTTTTATCTCCAAATCTGGCCGCACGGCAAGCAATTGCGCTTTACGGCGGTTTGATGATGTGCCTACTAAGCCTCCAAATTTTACGGATAATTTTTGGCGAACGTCTGTGCAATCCTTCAATACCAATAGTAACTCTGCCGGGTCTTCCCGTTCGGATACTGCTGCGATGACAAGCCCCGGCGGGTTTTCGGTAGGCAGATCCTTATGCGAATGCACGGCGATATCTATGGTACCGGCAATCAACTCTTCTTCCAGCTCTTTGGTAAAAAAGCCTTTGCCTTCAAGCTTGTCGAAGCTGAGGTTGAGGATGCGGTCGCCTTGTGTTTTTATAATTTTAAGTTCGGCGGAAATGTGTATTGCTTCCAGGCTATCCTTCACAAAATTGGCCTGCCATAAAGCTAATTCGCTGCCACGCGTTCCTATAATTATTTTTCTGTCCAAAGGGGTACTAATTTTTGTTGCAAATTTAATTTTTTATGGGGATGATAAGGAACGCGAATTGAATGAATTGCAACAATATGACCTAATGAACACTAATTGGGTAAATTGATATGAATTTTGCGGGGGCGCTATTGAATTTTTTAAGTGAAGCCTAACGCGGGTTATTGAATTCCCACGGCTTCTGATAATATGCCAGCAGAATATTTAGATCCAACGGACTGATATTTAAATAATCAACCCTGAGTTTAGTTTTTCCTTCAGGGTGTTCGTACGCTAAAGATGGCCGTGCGCCCCTCCCTTCTAATTCTCCCGATATTCTTACATCATGAATTTCTTCCCATTTATAAAATGGCGCATCAGCAACTCGCATCCCGTCTAAATTTATTATTATTTGGGGGCCATTATTAAAAAGGACCTTACCTTTTAGGTAAAGATGGTAACTAGAAAATATACAAAAGGGCAGCCCAAACCAATACGACTGAATGTAAAGGGAATATATGCCAAAACTTAAAAGGGTAAGTAATGCAATTGCTTTAATAATGGCATCGTCTTTAGAATAGAATATCCTTGTTTCCGGCGGAACGGGATTTGATACAATAATGTTGGGGGTAAACAGGTGCATTGCTTTATGATAATAAAGCTAACAAATTATAAGAAGATAGGAAGTTTGATTCTTGATTTCTATCGGACCGGCATTGCTAAAGCCTTCATCAGCTATTTAGTAAAACGCCCAATACTTCTCTTCAATTTGAGGATTTGCCGCTTTTAAAACCTCAATAAATCGACTTAACTTTTTGCCGGGGTAGGCTTTAAAGGTTAGCGACTCCTCTGTAGTTTGTTTGGTTTTAAATGTAAGTTCATAAGTAGATGTTTTACCGGCTGTTCTCACAAATGTTGGTTTTAGTTTGATGCCTGTAAAAGCAGTAAATGGTATAGAATAGGTTTCTTGCTTCTTCGTATCTGTTACCACCAAATCAGTGTCGTTATATGCTAACACTATCCGGTCCTTATAAAAATAAAACGAGGCTAATAAACAAATGAAAAAGTGAATTACCCGCTGGGCTATATTTAGAAAATCATAATTAGTTTTGATCAACAGGTATTCGAATAAACCTACTGGCGTAGGCAACGACAACACAAACCATATAAATATGGCGAAGACTACCTTTTGAAATAAATTGTATTTAATAGAGAGGCGCTGGTTCATACCGTTTAATACGCCAAAATAAGCAGAAAAAAGGAAAGCTTAATTACTATTGATCAATATATCCTTCGCCATTACCATGGGTACGCTGATATATTTCTTCTCCATATAGTTTATAACCTTTTCCAGTATCTCGCGCGATTCTTTGTCGAGGCTTTGCACTTCATCCGCAAATACGGTGTTTACAGCAGTGTTGCGTATCTCTTTTATTTTCTCGGGTACCTGGCGCATGGCCAGCTCAATGCGGCGTTGTTTCAGCATCACCAAAAACTCGTTGATGTTTTGCTCAATAATGGCTTCGGCACGCGATAATTCGTGGTAACGCTCCTGCAGGTTCTTTTTAGCAACTTCGTTTAGCGAGTGCACCTCTATAAAGTTTACCTCAAATTGCTCTAATATTTCGGGCGCGGTATCGTTGGGGATGGCGAGGTCTACAATAGTTTTCCTATCGGTATCGCCATTTAAAAGCGAGGTGTATATTTCAGTGGTGATAATTGGGTCAACCGCCGAGGTACAGGTGATAATAGCATCAAAACCCTTTTTGTAGGTTTTAAGGTCTTCCAGCTCAAAAGCTTCGCCACCCAATTCATCTGCTAATTGTTGGGCTTTTGAAAGCGTACGGTTAAAAACAGAGAAATTAGAGAACTTATGCTTTTGCAGGTATTTGGATATATTTTTATTGGTTTCGCCTGCGCCGATGATCAGGATACGGGCGTTAGCGCAAAGTTTCAGGTCTTTTAATTTGCGGTACGCTAAAGAAACTACCGAAATTGGGTTTTTAGAGATATTGGTGTGTGTATAAACTTCTTTGGCCGTTTTTACAACGCACTCCATTATCAACCGCAGCTTATCGCCGGTGAGGCCAGCCTCGCGGCCACTTTCATAAGCTTTGCGTAATTGGGCAAGTATTTCCTTTTCGCCAACTATTAAGCTTTCTAACGAGCAGGAGGTGCGCAGCAGGTGCTCCATTGCAGCATGGTCTTCGTATATAGAAGCAGCATCCAGGAAAGTACCCATCGAGTGATGGCAAAGCCCCATTCCTAATGCATCAATAAATTGGTGCGCAAATTCTTTATCAACCGTTTGAGGGGTTGATAATACAAACTCAACACGGTTGCAGGTGGCGAGGTAAAATATTTCGTTTATACCAAAACGGGCTTTAACTTCATGAAGTTTGTCGGTAAGGTTTTCCTGGCATATTACCAACTTCCCCAATTCCTTCAACTCGATTTGTTTATGCGTAAAAGCTATTACCTTTAGATACTTCAAAGCAGTTTTAAATTTGACCCAACAAAAATAGCATACTGTACAGGATGCAATGTCAAGGCTTTGTCAAACAGAGGTATTTAGAATGCTTATAAATAAAATGGAATTTACAATCTAAGCAATCTAAATTTATAATATTTCCTTTTTCAATAACATTATGACTGTTAAAATTACAAATATCAAAAAAATCAGTGTTGTGATCTTGGTCATATTTTATTTTATAGCCGGGGGTAACCACTTTTATAACCCGCAATCGTACTACCATATAATTCCGAAGTACCTGCCTTATCCCGTAGCATTAAATATTTTAGCCGGCATTTTTGAAATTTTATTTGCTTTAATGCTCGTATTTCCAAAAACAAGGCGGCTTGCAGCCTACGGCATTATTTTAATGCTGCTTGCCTTTTTGCCGGTACATATCCAAATGGTTATTGATGCCCCCGTTATGTTAGGTACGTTAACAGTAGGACCTTTGGTTGCCTGGATAAGGCTGTTGGTTTTGCAACCACTGCTGATATTGTGGGCATGGTGGCATGCGAGGTAGATTTGAGAAGTGAGATTTGAGATGTGAGATTTGAGAAAAAGTCCACAGATCATGGTAGATAGTTCATAGCCGGATGATTAACGAATCCGAAATCAGTCATCATTCAAACATTCTCCCTAAAACCCCGTTACCCCAAAATGGATCTGCAAAGTATTGAGCTGCGTAACCTGGACGTACAGGATTACCAGGAACTGAAAAAATCGATGAAGTCGGCATACATGGATATGGATGAAGACTACTGGGATGCTGCGTCGATAAAGAAGCTTATAAAACTTTTCCCCGAAGGGCAAATTTGTGTAACCGTAAACAACGAGGTAGTTGGTTGTGCGCTATCTATAATGGTTGATTACAGCAAGTTTGGCGATACCCATACTTATAAACAAATTACAGGCAACAGCACCTTTAAAACGCATACCCCCACCGGCGATGTACTGTATGGCATTGATATTTTTGTACACCCCAAATACCGGGGTTTAAGGCTGGCCCGCCGTTTATACGATGCCCGTAAGCAGCTTTGCGAAAACCTTAACCTGAAAAGTATTATAGCTGGCGGCCGTATACCAAACTATCAGAAATTCCAAAACGACCTTACCCCAAAACAATATATTGATAAAGTAAAGTACAAAGAAATTTACGACCCTACCCTCTCCTTCCAATTGGCAAATGATTTCCACGTACGTAAGATACTACGCAACTACCTGCCCGAGGATAACCGATCCAAAGGTTTTGCTACGCTGATAGAATGGAACAACGTTTATTACGAGGAGCCGACAACCGCCATTAACCATAAAACAGTTGTGCGCATTGGCCTGGTGCAATGGCAAATGAGGCCGTATAATAATATAAGTGAACTACTTAAACATGCCGAATATTTTGTAGATGCGGTAAGCGACTACCAAAGCGATTTTATCCTCTTCCCCGAATTGTTTAACACGCCCTTGATGGCGGATTACAACCATATGGATTCGGCAAAGGCCATGCGCGAACTGGCGCAATTTACCCAGCCTATCGTGGAGGCCTTTTCTAAGCTGGCAGTATCGTACAACGTAAATATTATTGCGGGCAGTATGCCTAAAATAGAGGAAGACTCGCTTTATAATGTGTCGTACTTGTTCCGCCGCAACGGCAGCATGGAAGAAACCACCAAGATACACCCTACCCCATCTGAGATCAGCTCCTGGGGGATGCGTGGCGGTGATGACGTAATTGCCTTTGATACCGATGCCGGCAAAATAGGCATCCTGATATGTTACGATGTAGAGTTCCCGGAGCTATCGCGCATTTTGGCCAGCCAGGATATGCAGATCTTATTTGTGCCTTTCCTTACCGATACACAAAACGGTTATAACCGGGTGAAGTTTTGCGCCCAGGCCCGCGCCGTGGAGAACGAATGCTATGTGGCCATTGCCGGCTGCGTGGGCAACCTGCCCAATGTAAATAATATGGGGATTTCGTACGCGCAATCTGCCGTGTTTACGCCTTCGGATTTTGGCTTCCCCACCAACGGTATCCAATCCGAAGCTACGCCAAACAGCGAGATGATTGTAATAGCCGATGTAGACCTTTCTGTTTTAAACGAACTGCACGAATACGGCAGCGTGCAAAATTTAAAAGACCGGCGAACCGACCTTTATGGGATAATGTTTAATGGGAAGAAAGGGTAAGATTTAAATTGAATGAAATCGAATTTTTGGAATTAAGTGTTCGACAACTATAACATTTTTACCAGATATAACCAAACTAACTAATTACAA
>CBFGNE010000270.1:0-5781 GCA_965649995.1 uncultured Mucilaginibacter sp. | reverse complement strand
ATTTTATGATTTGATTTCACCGATCACACGGATTGATTACACCGATTTTACGCTCGGTTATCCCGTTTCATCTATATAAATATACGACAATTTAGGCGCATTAAATGTTTCGCGAGGCGATGTTTACACTGGTTTGACGGAGGAGTTGCCCGCTTTTATTTCCACAACAATAGCCTGTGTAATACGTTCAACAAGTATATATTCCACGCATGAATTTCATCCTGTTACTCGCATTTTTCTTTCCGGTACAACATAACACCCAGGCAGTAGCCATTATGCCGGCAAAGGTTGATACGGCGCGCATTGATACCTCGCGCTATTCAGTGCTACCCTTCAACAAGCAACGCGATAGTTTTATTTTTAGCGAATACTATTTCCCGGCAAGCATTTCTGCGGAGGACATTAAAAAAATAGAGAAGATCATATCCGTAACCGTTGCCGAGCACAACAAGCAATCAAAAAGCGGCATTAAAAACCCGGGCAAATATTATAAGCAAATCATCGCCGTAACCAATGGCAATAACCAAAAAGAAGTTTGGGTAAATTGCTTTTGTACCCCATACGAAAAACGGCACTGGCGTAAGGGCGTTGTACTGGTTTTAGACGGCGGCCCATGCTTCTTTAATATCAAGATAAACCTAAGCATCAATACGGTGACGAGTTTGGCGGTGAATGGAAGTGCGTGAGCCGCAATTCAGAAGCAAGAAGTCAAGATTCAAGAGCCAAGAGGGAAACTCGATATAGTTGGGTCTTCTTGTTTCCTATGTCTTGACTTCTTATGTCTAAATCCTGCTCCCCCTTCAGGGGGTTGGGGGGCTCGCGACCAAGTCGAGGTGATACTCCTGTATCAACGGCGGGTTTTCCGGCGTGAGGGTAAAGCTTACGCGGATATTGGCTTTCTCTCCCTTAATAATAAAATACCCACGCAGCTGGTTCTCGGCAACTAGGTCTCCAATGTTTTGGGTTTTGCCTGCTTTAGCAAAGGCATCGTCAACCGCTATTTTTAATTTATCGGGGAAGTAATCTAAAAAGAAATTATCAGCAAATATGCCGCTGGCTTTGGCGGTGCTCCAGTCGGCGATAACTTTTAGCAGCTCAGCCTTGCGCTGGTTTAAGATAGCTGATGCCGGCAACACGCGGGGTTTTATGCCCGAAAGCATCAACAGGGTATCCAGCGCGGCGTTGTTGATAGGTGCCGCACGTGCATAAGTTACATTGCCAAAGGATACGACCCCCACCCCATAATCGGGCATTACATTCCACTGGCTGCCGAAGCCGGGCAGGCCGCCGGTATGGCCTACATAAATGCGGTTATCGCAGTCCTTCATCCAGCGCAGGCCGTAAGCATAGGCCGTAACATTGGGGCAAGGCCTGCCGGTTGGGGTTTTGGCATTGGCGGTTAAATAATTTACATCCCAGGGGTACTGCATCTCGCGCACCGAACTCCGCTTAACCGGGCCGGTTTCGGCATCGTTGCGCACGGGCCAGGCGTTTAGGTGCAGGGCCATGTATTTGCTAAAATCTTCTATACTGGTTATCAGCCCGCCCATGGCGCCATAAGCACCATCATGCAGCAGGGGCTGCTCTACCCATTGCCCGTCCAGCCAGCGGTAACCGTGGGCCAGTTTATTTTTTGGTACGGCATCGTATTCCCAATAGGTATGCAACATACCCAGCGGCTTTAAAATATTGTTGGTGATATAAGTTTGATACGTTTGTCCGCTTACTTTTTTAATGATGTAACCCAGTGTGGCAAAACCCAAATTGCTGTACTCGTAACCCAAACCCGGATTGGTAGAAAACTGCACCCCCTTTTTATAAATCGCTATCAGTTGGGCGTCGCTAACGGCAAGCTGCCTGTCGCCCCATGGGTTATCCTCCGGGTAGCCGGCGGTATGGGTAAGCAGGTTGCGTACGGTAATCGGCGTGGCATCTTTAGTGAGATATTTGGTACCCTTCATTTCGGGGATGTACAGGTAGGCGGGATCATCCAGTTTTAACCTCCCTTCATCGCGCAGTTTTAAAATGGCCATGGCAGTAAGGCTCTTGGTCATGCTGGCAATGCGGAACTCAGATGTAGCATCAACCGGCAGCTTTTTAGCAATATCGGTATAACCTATCCCGCCGGTATGCACCAGTTTACCATCCACAATAATGCCATAGGCGGTGCCCGGCCAGTGGTTTTTCTCGGCGTAATCTTTATACAACTGGTCGATAACCGGGTAAGTGGCCTCAATCTTTTTCAGCCTGTCGGCATCGGTAAAAGTTGCGGGTTTATATTGGGCAAGGGCTAAGGTTGGGAGGGATAAGAAGATGCAGAGGGATTTGCGCATGGTGATGTTGGATGATGACCGAATTTAAGAAAAATTTGTCTGAACTCGAATTTGTCGAATTTATCGGCAGGATACGTTAACTACTTCCCTTCCCAAAAAGATTTGATGGTTTCGATCTTAATATCATCACCCGCGAAACACGCTACTCCAATATAATTTCTTTCTTTAGAAATTGTTACAAAAGCAAATTCGATGATCTTATGGCGATCGGTTAGCGTATATAAATAAGAGATGGATTTGCCATTGTCTGATGAATGGTATTGTTCATAAGCGGGATCTTTTTCTATGGCGGCAACAAGTTGTTTAGCCACTGCTGCAAAACGTTCTGCCGATACCGTAAAGTTAACGTGTTTATACAGTTTTATCTGGCCGAAAACACGCGCCATAACATTGCCTACAGGCATATTTTTAGACGCATTTTTTATCTCTTCGTCGCTCATTGTTACGGCGCGATAACCTGTTTCTGCCGAATAGGCTTTAAAATACTTGTCGGCCATTGTTTGTGCTGTAGGTTCCTGGCTAAAACAGCATTTGCCAACGAAAAGGAGGGCCAGCATTAAATATATTGCTTTCATACTTATTGATTTGATGATTGATTAATATTTGACAGGTTATTGGTAGTTTCACTTATCACATCGGTACTTTCATTTAAAAGTTTCGACATGTGGATCAGGTCTGCTTCCATTTGCTTTTGCACTATTAGCAGATGCGCTGCCTGCCGCTGTCGGTAATAGTGGTTGCCGAATAACATCAGGCCGGTCACAAATAATATTGCGGCGGCAACTTTCAATAAAACCCCAATGCGGAAGGTGTTGGCCGGTTTGATGGGCATGGCTTTGAGATCATCACCCGGATGAGTTATTTCCTGCGCATTGCGGATAGCTTTAAAAATCCCCCCATCTAACTCATCCAAATCCTGTACTCCAAAATATTCTTTAAGCTCTCGTTCCTCCGCTAAAGTAGTTTCGGCTTTCCAGTATTTTTGCAGCAAGCCTGTTTTATCTTTTCCCATTTGTTTTCTTTTTTAAGTATTGCCTCGCCCTAAACAGGTAAACCTTAACTTGTGCTTCACTGATGTCGAGGACGGCGGCAATTTCCTTGTACTCCATTTCTTCAATTTCGCGCAGGTGTAATATATCCCTTTGCAACTGTGGCAACTTGCTTATCAGGCTATAAAACCTCAAGCGCAGCTCCGCAATTACAATGTTGCTTTCTGTTTCGTTTTCGCCGGTTTGTTCGGTAATGTCGTCTAAAGATATATAAGCCCGTGTCTTGTCTTTCTTTACTTTATTAAGGTAAATATTACGTACCATCCGCATAGCATAAGCTTCAAAGCTTTGCCAGCCGGCCCAACTATCCTTTAGCTCCCACAACTTCAGAACAGTTTCCTGGTAAATATCCTCTGCATCATCCACATTTTTTGTAAGCGACAACGCAAAGCGGTAAAGCTTAGGCCGGCAATCTAAAATTTGATCATGATGCGAACTATTCATTTATGTGGGAGACAAAAAGGCTGGTACAAAAGTTACATTTATTTTAAAATGCGTTGCTGCAGTTTTGGTAATGACTGGCAGGCAACGGCTACATGGACGTGTTTAAAATAAAAAAGCCCCGGTCTTTCAACCAGGGCTTCAAATATTATCAGGTGCAAATCACCTTTCAGCTTTTGCCTTTATGCTAACTTCGCCAACTCCTCTGCCATGGCAGCGCCAATTTCGGCAGGAGATTCTACTACGCGGATACCACACTCGCGCATGATGGCCATTTTTGCAGCTGCGGTATCATCGGCACCGCCAACAATTGCGCCTGCGTGGCCCATACGGCGGCCCGGAGGCGCTGTTTGGCCGGCAATAAAGCCAACCACCGGTTTGGTACCATTTGCCTGTATCCAGCGGGCAGCTTCGGCTTCCATGCCACCGCCTATCTCGCCTATCATAATAATACCGTGGGTATCCGGGTCGTTCATCAATAATTCAACCGCTTCTTTGGTTGGGGTACCGATGATCGGGTCGCCGCCAATACCTATAGCAGTTGTAATGCCTAAACCGGCTTTCACCACCTGGTCAACCGCCTCGTAAGTAAGCGTACCCGATTTTGAAACCACGCCTACATTACCTTTTTTGAAGATAAAGCCCGGCATAATACCAATTTTGCTTTCATCAGCAGTGATAATGCCCGGGCAGTTTGGCCCAATCAGGCGTGCATCCTTATCTGATAAATATTCTTTAACCTCAATCATATCCTTTGTAGGGATACCTTCGGTAATACAAACTATAACCTTAATGCCCGCTTCGGCAGCTTCCATAATAGCATCGGCGCCAAACGGCGGCGGTACAAAAATGATAGATACATCGGCACCGGTTGCAACAACCGCATCTTTTACGGTGTTAAAAACAGGCTTGCCTAAATGTGTTTGGCCGCCTTTGCCAGGTGTAACGCCACCTACCAGTTGGGTACCATACTCAATCATTTGTTCCGCATGATAGGTACCTTCTTTGCCGGTAAAACCCTGCACTATTACTTTAGAATTTTTATTTACGAGAACGCTCATCGGCTTTTTGATTTTTGTATGGCAAAGCTAAAGTTATTGCCCTTAAAGTCAAATTAAATTTTAGCTACGGTTTATTTTTTACACAAGTGTGAGGGCATACCAATAACTATCCCCGGCAGGGGTAAAACAAGGGAATTTTATCGAAAAATAACAAAGCGCGTAGTAACAGCAAAAACACATACCGCCATTGGGTACTGAGGCGGGCTGCTTGTTTATTATACGGCAATTACTGCAAGGGGTTTGTAAGCTTAAGGTACGGCATGCGTTCGCTTCCAACTTTGGCCAGGGGTATAGGCTGTGCTATCTTACCAGGGCCGCTGCTTAAATTGTACACCAATAATATTATTAGTGGAACCATAAAAAGTAAAAGCACCCCCAAACAAATCATTATATAAATGATGCCGGATAACTGGGGGAGAAAGCCGCGTTCATGGTTAAATGTTGTTTTCATATATGTAGCCCGGTATTAATTACACCTATTGATGAATAATAACCAGCAGTTAAAGGAATTGTTTACGCAGAAAACATTTTTTTCAATTAAAATACTTTCTGCTACCGCCGGAAGCATCAAAAGGCCATTTTATACCTGTATAAACGTAATGTTTTGTTTTTTCTTGTACGGCCAAACGGGTAAATAGTTGCCCCTGGGCCATTTATAAACCACGCTGCCCACTCGTTAAATACATCCTCACCAGATTTAAAAGCGGCCGGGCTTTATAGCTATACGAGGTTGTATTTAGGCTAAAGATATGTAATTTTCTTGATACAATAGCAGCGGATAGCATGCATTAATAAAACTTTTTATGCCCCGCAGGCTATTGGATAACACAGGCATGGGTTAACAACTTTAAACAAATTGTTAAAAATACCACCCCTCATTTTATTGTTAAAGAATGT
>CBFGNE010000269.1:0-5785 GCA_965649995.1 uncultured Mucilaginibacter sp. | reverse complement strand
ACAGTTCCGTACGGTGATATCGTTGATATGGGAGGGAGAGGAACACTTTTTTGAAGGAACAGTCGCTGGGACAATACGTACCGAAGTTTGCGGTACCGATGGTTTTGGGTACGACCCATTATTCCAGCCGGATGGTTATCATATTACCTTCGCCGAAATGGATATGGAACAAAAAAACGCCATCAGCCACCGGTCCATAGCGGTAGAAAAGCTCATTGCCTTTTTAAACACCCAAACCGCTTAGCTGAATTATGGCTTCGTTACAACAGTAGAGTCCTTTTTTGTATTTGATGCAGGCTTTTTTGCGGAGGTATCGCTTTTTATGTTTGCAGGTTGGATGCTCGCAGGTTTCAGTAATATACTATCTACTTTGCCTTTTACAATAGGTTTTATGCCGAGCGTGTCCTTGCCTATGCCCTGGCGCGAACCCGGCGGTAATTTGGTTGCGGTACTATCGGTTGGCGCAGGCTTTCCGTTGATCAATTTCACTCCGGGTGTTTTAGTGCCTTTTTTACCCGGCGCTGTTGCCGGTTTTGTTGCTTCAGGTTTTTTGTTGTACGATGGGATAATAGATTCTTTAGAAATTGGCCGCTCTTTGGGTTTCCAGATGAAGCCTTTTAATATCTTCTCTTCGTCGGTAAACTTTGCAAGCGGACCATAGCGGTGTTCGGGTTTAGTAATAAAGAAAACATCCGTAGCGCTGTTGTCCTCAAATGATACCCTCATGCGGCTCGTCAGCGAGCGTTGCATTTCTGTTACTTTCTTGGTGCTGTCGCGGTTAAAATAAATACTTTCGGCATTCCCCGAAATAAACATCTTATCCAATTTGTCATTCTTAAAGAAGCCCCGCATCCGCTTGCCTGCTATTTGGTTAAAGGTGAGCGAGTCGTCCTTCTCTATATTCACAATAAAGGCCGAAGGGAACAGCATCAGGTTGTCCATCTTTTTGTTGCGCATTTGCATGGTGATGGTATCGCCAGATAGTTGCGAGCCTTGTGTCCATATCAATGGGTTTACAAAACAGCGCAGGGTAGAGTCGCTGTAACTGTAAAACATCGAATCGGCCTTGGCCTGCAGGTCCGATTTAAAGAGTTTTGCATGGTGGTATGCCCTAATGATCCTGATCCTGGCGGTATCGCTCACCGGGCGCGTTTTCACAATAAACGCGGGGTCGTTATCTTCCGGGTCGGCAACGGGCGCTTTGGCCTGTGGTTTTGCGGGGATAGGCTTGCCATCCTTATCCAGCTTATCAGCAACAGCTACTACGGGCGGCGCATTTTTCTCCTTAATTGGCTTGCCTTTTTTATCCAGTTTGGGCGGGGCCACATATACAGGCTCGGGCTGTGGCGGCCCAAACAATAAAGGGTGCAGTATAAGGCTATCTTTTGGCATTGACGGGCGCACCGCGGTGAGGAATTTAGAGATTTCTTTTTTGGATGCTGTTGCTAAACCGGGGCCCTTGATTTTTAAGGAAGTATCCCGAATACCAGCCAACCGCTGTTTTTCAAAGAGTATCTTTAAGTCTTTATAGGTAAGTATTTGCGTTTCCAGGGTATCGGCAGAGATATAGATCGAATCGCGTTTCACCTTCCCCGGCTTCGCAAGTTTTGCAAGCGAATCGGTTTTAACCGAAGTATCGCGTTTGGTGGTATCGGCCATGTCTTTTCGTGGTGTGCCTGCGGGCGATCCTTTTAACACCATACTCGCAGGCAGGATCTTTTCGGGAGTAACTGGTGTTGGTTTTTTAGCAGGTTGTTGCAAAGGCGGAGCTTTTATGGGCGATGGAACCTTTACGCCAGTACCCAAAGCCGGTGCCTTTATGGGCGATGCCCCTTTTTTTACTTTACCATTCTTATCCTTTACTAAGGTTTGCAACGCAACTGTGTCCGTTTTAGTAGTGTCTTTTTCTTCGGTAACTATTACAACATAGGGGTCTTTGGTTACAACGGTACGTTCTTCGCTTTTATAATAATTTGCCAAATCGCCCATTAGGGTGGTTTTTTGTTCGCTATCGGTAAATACCACATGCTTCACCGCGCGGCCAAAGCCTATCTTTTTGTCATAAAACAAACTATCGCCCTTAAGCCGTTTTGTGCCCGATTTGTAGAGGTTTTTCTTGCCAAAAAAGGCTTGTTCTGTAACGGTATTGTACAGCCCGTTCTCGGTATACAGCGTATCCTTTTTATCCTTGGTATCGTAAATATTAGTTGGCCCGTAAAAATAGGCAATGCGGGTACCGGTGTTGTAGCGCAAGGTATCCGTTTTTATCAGTGCATCCGGCGTTACCAATACTACATCGTACCGAAAGTAAGAATCCCTCGAAAAAGCAAAGTAATAGCCGTTTTTGCTGGTGAGGGTGTTGTCTTTATTCACCACTTTCCCGCCGCCGGTGTAGGTACCAATGCGGGTGGCGGTATTGTAGGTAAGGTAATTAGTTGTAAGCGTGGCATCTTTATCAACCATTTTTACATTATCGGTAAGTACGGCTACTTTGGTATTGCCGTTATAATTCAGCTTATCCGAGAAGATGTTCAGGGTATCGCCCTGGGTAATATTTACGTTCCCGAAAGCGTCAAAGGCGTTATCCTGTGCGTAAAAGTACGCACTGTCTGATCGCATGATAGAGTAATCCTGTTGAAACGTGCCCTGGTATACCTTAATTACGTCTTTGCCGTTTATCTTCATCCCCTCGCTTCTTTTAGAGCTGATGAGGTTAACTACAGATTTTTTCTGTGCCAGTACGGTTACAGATAACAGTATAAAAAAAAGGCTGAAGGCGTATTTTATCACAATGGCAAAATTAGTTTTTTGCAGGGGTTATTAAATTAATAATTTTGGCTTATGCTTCCTGTTAAACGCTTTGTTGATTTTGTTAAGCAAAATGCACTATTCGAGCCCGGTACAAAACTACTGGCAGCGGTTAGCGGCGGTATGGATTCGGTTTTAATGGCTCATTTACTCAAGTCAGCAGGTTATCAATTTTGCATAGCGCATTGCAACTTTATGCTGCGGGGCGACGAAGCCAATGCCGACCAGAATTTTACCCGTGCACTGGCGCAACGACTGGGCGTAAGCTTCCATACTACCAACTTCGATACCGCAACCTATGCAGCGGATAATAAAATATCTATCCAGATGGCGGCCCGCATTTTACGGTATAACTGGTTTAACCACCTTTGCCAAACAACAGGTTACGAAGCAATTGCCCTTGCACACCATCAGAACGATACTATCGAAACAATATTGTTAAACCTTACACGCGGCACTGGTATAGCAGGATTGCATGGAATATTGCCAAAAAATGGCAGCCTGGTACGCCCCCTGCTTTTTTTAACGCGCAATGAGATACAGGAGATTGTGAAGGCTGAAGGGATAGATTTTGTGGAAGATAGCTCCAACGCATCCGTAAAATATGCGCGTAATAAGCTCAGGCACCAGGTTGTTCCATTATTGAAAGAACTAAACCCTGCGCTGGAAGAAACTTTTGAACGTAACCTGCGCAACTTTCGCGAACTGGAGCAATTGCTAAATGAAAAATCAGATGCCCTTCGCACCGAAATAATGGTGCCACATGGCGATGAGATACATATTGCCATTGGCGATATAAAAAAATTATCGCCGCAACGCCTGCTGCTTTTTAAGCTATTAGAACCTTTTGCATTTATAGATAATGTAGTGGATGATGTGCTAACGTCGCTTAATAAGCATGCCGGGCGGGTGTTTTATAGCAGTAGCCATACCGCGGTGTTAGATAGAGGAACGCTAATTATATCGGCGCGGACAACGGATATCGGTACGCATACTATGATTAATGAGGGCGTACACGCCGTAAATTACCAAAGCTACAGGCTAACAATTTTGCACAATGACGGCCCGTTAATTATAAAAGATAATCCCCTGGCCGTTTCTGTAGATGCGGAGAAATTGGCTTATCCTTTAACAATACGCAACTGGCAGCAGGGCGATTACTTTTACCCCCTGGGGATGAAGACCCGCCAAAAATTAAGCGATTTTTTTATCCATCAAAAAGTACCCCTGCATAAAAAAAAGGAAGTGCCGGTATTGGTAAATGCCAATGGCGATATTATTTGGCTTGGCAGCTACCGGCCCGACGAAAGGTATAAGGTGGTTAAAAACACTAAAAAAGTTACTATATTCGAATTGATTAAATTATGAGCGACAAATCCGGTTTTATAGAAAAACAGTACCTCGGGCGAGAGTGGATACCTATAACCATCCGCCTTATTTTAGCCATGTTTTGTTTTGCCGCGTACTTTTTTACGGACGAGCGCGAACGCAACGGCGATCTGCTGGCCGTGGTAGGTTTCGCCATCATCACTATATCCATCATACTGGGTTTTGTACTTCATTTTAAAACCGTGGTGGCTAATAAAAGCGTAACGCTTGATGGGCTTTGGACTACCCGCCGCGTAAAGATAGACCTGAACAGCATTGTTAAGGCAGAGAAAGGAACGTACAGCCGTTACCTGTTTAATAACCCTGTTTATAACCTGCATACAAAAGGAACCATACGGTTTTATACCGCCGGCAACGATGCCATCCACCTAACCGACCGGGATGGCTTGTTGTACATCATTGGCTCGCAACATGCCAACGAGTTTTTAAGGGCGATAAAAGAAGAGATGAACGCGAAGGGATAGTGTTTTTACTGCTATATCAAAAGTTTACCCGGTAATATAAAATAAAAAGAGCGCCAAGAATTTAATCTTCGCGCTCTTTTTATTTTTCCTTTGTGGTTAAAATTCCAGTTGGCGAAGCCTTTTAATGCGATTTAAAGCTCGCCAAATCGGTGTGCAGATCGCGGAACGAGCTACGGATACCAAAGGTTAGCATACTGGTTTTATCATTAAACACAGTATTTTTTTCGGTGCGGTAAATACCGCCAAGCTCCAGCCTCAGGTTGTATTTTGGGTTGAGGAGGAAAGCAATTTTCCCCTGCAGGTAAACCAAATTGGTGGTTAACCCCTGCCCAATGTAGTTGCCATCGGTTTTAGCCGGGTTTTGATAGTTGAGGAACGGGTTTTTGCCGTAATTGAGGTTATTGATATCCAAACCGTATTTGCCCAGGTCGGCTTCGCCCGAGAAATCAAAACGTTTGTATGAGTAGTTAAGCATAGCAACATACTCGCGAAAGTTTGCGCCAAAGGGATGGGCAAGCGGTTCGCTGTTAGCCGTGTAATTAAGGATGGCCGAACGCTCAGAGTAGGTGTAAGGCCTGGCGGTATTGGTTTCGGCAAGGTAGCTTAAGTTTTTAACGCCAAACAAGTCGCCACCTCTTATACCCAGTTGCCATCCAAATTTGTTGCGGTAGTTGCCCGGGTTATGGAAAAAGTTCTTCGATTCAAACTCATCCAACGAAAATTGGCCGTAAAGCGTAAGCCCGTCAACCACCTTTAATTTACTTGTTAAGCCTATGAGTGCATTATCCGGCGAACCGCTGGACGCTTCTACCGGCCTTAAAAATATAAAGGGGTTAATGTAGTTAAAATCGAAACCACGCCTATGGCCGCTATCGTCCTGGTCTGCCCAAATAACCGAATCGAAGAAACCAAACGAGAGGCGGTTGCTTACATTCCAATCCAGGTAGTGGAATACGCCGAACTTTTTACGGTTGATAAATAAATCGCTGGTAGAAGCGGGGTCTTCAAACAAAGCCCACATCGACATGTATTTTACATTACCCAGGTTAGCAGTTACCCTAAAGAAAGGGTAAGGGGACGTATTATCTGATAACAGAACCGAGCGGTATCCATCGCCAATAAAG